>JACQNR010000372.1 GCA_016202975.1 Acidobacteriota bacterium | reverse complement strand
TGAGCCAGGATCAAACTCTCGTTTGAAATCGGCTCGTTCCGCTCATCGCGGAACGCATCTTGTGAGTTCCCCTTCGCCGAAGCGAAAAGGTGAATGACCCCAATCCGAAGACAGGGATCAGTCGCTCAGCTTGCACTCGATCTGCTGAAGATCTAGTGCATTGACGTGGCTTGCTCAACTCAATTGTCAAAGAACATTTTTATTCCGACAGGTCGGAATCCCCCAAATTGGGGTGGGATCGACAGCAGTACGTCGCGCCCTCGTATCTGGCTCGGCTCCTTACTGCCGACAACTCTGTGGGATGTTTTCCTTGCAGAGCAGTTTTCTACTTTACAGAGAGAATTCGCGATTGTCAAGCGGGTTGTACTCGTGGGCATTGTCTAGCATTTCTGTTGAAAGCGAGGTTGAGAGTTCTCCGAATCACGTTAGACTCCTCAGGCATGAGCCTGCTCGCAGGCTAAGACGAAACAACCCAGGATGTGCTCGCTGTGGGCCGGGTCGACGCAGCCGGGGAAGCGCCCCAAGTACCTGCGCAGGTGGCGGAAGAAGCCTTCGGCCAGGTTGGTGGTGCGCAGGCGGTGACGCCAGCGGACCGGCCAGCGCAAGTAGGCGAGCACGCGGGGGAGCTCGGTTTGGAACTTCTCCACCATCTGGGGCGCCCTGAAGCGCCAGCAACGGCAGAAGCGGGCCGCCCAACGCCGCAGTTGCGCTTCGTCGTCGGCTTCCCAGATCCACCAGAACTCGCGGCGGAACTTGCGCCGCCGGGCCTGGTCGAGCGGCGGCGTGAGGTCTTCCAGCAAGCGAAACCAGTGGGCTAGAAGGAGTTGGTGCGCGGCACCCGGATAAACCATGGGGGCCGCGGCGCTGATGGCCTCGGCGCCGTCGCTGACGATCAAGGCCACTTGGTCCAAGCCCCCCTCCAACAGCCGCATGAACAGCCGTTCGTAAGCTTCCGCCGTCTCGGCCGGGGCGGCTAGCTAGTCCAGCACTTGAAACGTCCCGTTGGCCCGCACCCCGACGGCCACCAGCAGCACGCCTTGGCGCGGCCCGTCGCCGAGCGAGCGCCGGTAGCGCAGGTAAATCCCATCCACCACCAGGGCCACGAAGCAGCGAGGATCGAGCCGCGGATGGCGTCAGCGCGAATCACCCGTTTTCAGAAATGTCCCGCGCTGGAGCTCTGTAAAGGCGTGGCGAAGTTCTTCCTGCGTGTTCATGACGATCGGGCCGTACCAGGCGACGGGCTCTTCGATCGGCTTTCCGGAAACCAGGAGGAACCGAACGCCCTCTTCCCCCGCCTGCACCGTCACTTCGTCGCCGTTGTCGAAGAGCACGAGCGAGCGATTGTCAGCCTCGGTCGGGGGCGACGTGTCCGCCCAGCTTGCCGGCTCGGTCGGCACTTCGAGCGGTCCGGAAGCGTTGCAGAACTTCCCCGCCCCGGTAAACACGTAGGCGAAAACGTGGCGCCCAGTCTCAACCGGCAGCGACTTGCGCCTGCCTGCCGGAACGGTCACATCGATATAGATCGGGTCGGCCGCCACGCCTTCGACCGGGCCGCACTTGCCCCAAAAATTGCCGCAGACGATGCGAACCTCCGTGCCATCGTCATCTTTGACGACAGGAATCTCGGCCGCCTGGACTCCCTGGTAGCGCGGCGCGGTCATCTTGAGCGAGGAAGGCAGGTTGGCCCAGAGCTGGAATCCGTGCATGCGGCCGCGGGCGTCGCCCTTGGGCATTTCCTGGTGGATAATGCCGCTCCCCGCCGTCATCCATTGCACGTCGCCCACGCCGATTGTGCCCTGGTTGCCCATGCTGTCGCCGTGGTCGACGGTTCCCGCGAGCACATATGTGATCGTCTCGATCCCGCGGTGTGGGTGCCAGGGGAATCCCGCCAAATAGTCTTCTGGCTTCTCGTTGCGGAAGTCGTCGAGCAACAGAAATGGGTCATACTCCTTGGTGTTGCCGAACCCGAAGGCTCGCCGGAGATGCACCCCGGCACCCTCTAATGTAGGCTTTGATTTAACCAGACGCTTTACAGGTCGCAGGGACATGTTGGCCTCCTTAAAGATCAGTTTAACCCCTGACGCAGGAATACGGCGTGCCGGGCCGCTTCTGTAGCGCCGCTCATAGAGCCGCGCTACAACTTCGCCGCGTTCGGGTCGAATTCCAGCCCCACCAGCTGCAGAGCTTGTCAAACGCTGCCTTTCGCGTGATGTAGCTGTTATGCAGACCAAGGTCGGCGAGCATTTGCCCAATACCTTGTCCAGCGGTTCGCGCGCCGCGCCCGTCAACTTGATCAGCAAGCGTGCGCAATGCGGCGCGCATTCGGTCTGGTCGTAGCTCGTCCGGAGCAGCGCCTGCGCATCCGGCCAGGCATATTCCCAGTGGCAATGGACGGCGATGTCAATGTCGTCGCCCAACGCCGTGCGAAGATTTTCGAACCCCTTGACGATGCGGGTAAGGTCGCGCCGGAGGAGATTGCTATTGTACGCGTCATGTCCCGCTACCTTAATCTCAGGGTCGTATCTTCTGGGATACCCAACCGCATCCGACTTGAAAGCCGT
>JACQNR010000378.1 GCA_016202975.1 Acidobacteriota bacterium | reverse complement strand
TTGCGCAGGCCGAAGAGGCTGGGCGTGGTCCAATCGGCATAGAGCCGGAAGTTGAAGCGCCGCACCTTGTAGGGGCAGTTGTTCGAGCAGTAGCGCGTCCCCACGCAGCGATTGTAAATCATCTCGTTCAAGCCCTCGGGACTGTGCACGGTTGCGCCCACGGGGCAGACGCCCTCGCACGGGGCATTCTCGCATTGCATGCACATCACCGCCTGGTTGTGGGCCTCGGGGTTGTCGAGGCCGCCGCGGAAGTAAGTGTCGATGCGGATCCAATCCATTTCGCGCCCGGCGAGAACTTCCTGCTTTCCCACCACCGGTGCGTTGTTCTCCGACTTGCAGGCCACGACGCAGGCATTGCATCCCAGGCAGTTGTTCAAATCGATGGACATGCCCCAGGCGTAGCCGTCGTTGTGGTGCGAAGGGTAGAGGGAGAGTTCAGCGTGCTCGCCATGGTCGCGGGCAAAATCCGGGTGCTGGCGGTACTCCTCGAGCGTTGTGGTACGGATCAATTCGCGGTGGAAAGCCTGGTCGCTTTCCTCCTCGCGGGGTTTCTGGTTGTCGCCGCTGATCAAGCTGTGATGCTGGGTGCGAGCCAGGGGGTATTTCTGGCCGGTCTTGAGTATTTCGAGACCCGCACCAGACCACGGACTGCCTGAAGTGCGCAGCGCGTTGGCGTTTACGCCGATCGCGCTTCCCACGCGCCCCGCTCGGTCGCGGCCATAGCCAAGGTGCAGCGTCACGGCGCCATCGGCGTGGCCAGGGAGAATCAGGATCGGCGCGGTGACCTCCCGTCCGCCGAAACGCAGCTTCACGACATCTTCGCTTTGTAGTCCGAGTTTTTGCGCCGTCGCGACGCTCGCCAGCGCCGCGTTATCCCACGTGAGCTTGGTGAGCGGCTTGGGCAATTCCTGAAGCCATCCGTTGTTGGAGAACCGGCCGTCCCACACGGTGGGGTCGGGGGAAAAGCCGATCTCCAGACTGCTGTCGGGAGACTGCCCTTTCGAGGTGCCCATCCAGGGAATGGCGAAGGTCGAAAGCACGGCCACCGGCTTTGCGGGCAGCTCGGTGTCGGTGACCAGGCCGTCGTGCAGTGAAGTTTGCCAGAATGTCTCAAAGTTGGTGCCTCGATACTGATTGCGCCAATATTCCTTCACGATGGCGTGCGAGGTCTGGCCCGGCTGTCCGAGGAGTACCGCCAGCAATTCGTGCGGTGATCGGCCATTGTAAAGCGGCGCGATGAGGGGCTGCATGATGGTCACCGTGCCGTCGAAGGCGCGCGCATCGCTCCAGGCTTCGAGGTAGTGCGTCTCGGGAATGTGCCAGTGGCAGAGGTTCGACGTTTCGTTGTAGTGCAGGCCGAGGTGCACGCGCAGGTCAATCTTGAGGAGAAGGGAGGCGAAATCCAGGTCGGCCGGCGAGTCGTACACCGGATTCCCGCCGAGGATCACGAGGGTTTTGACCTTGCTGCTCGCCATGTCGGCGGCGAGCGCGCGCAGAGATCCCATTTGTTCAACGGGCTCGGCTTCGATAGGGGCTGTATAAGTCACTGTGCTGCCTGTGTTGCCCAGCGCGTGATTCATGGCGTGCGCGAGCGCGTGGACCACAGGCGGTTGCTGGTCTCCGGCGATGACCAGGCTCGCCCCGTGATGCTTCTGCAGGTCCTGCACGAGTGCCTCACACAAATTTCCTGAAACTTCTGGGGCCAACTGACGACCGCTGGTAACCCCACCGATTCTCAGCGCCGCAGCGACGGCGCGTGCGAAATCTTCAATTCGCGACGGTCGGAGCGGAAGCCGGTGGTCGGCTATGGTGCCCGTGGCGGTGGGAGTGCTTTCGATCGCATACAGCCGGTTCTGGGTGGCCTTTTCATCCGGCATACGTCGCCTCGCGGCGAAGTCGTGCGCGTAACGGAGGTGGCCTGGCCCGGAACATAGGAAATCCGAATCAAGAGAGACGATCACCTCGGCGCGGTCGAGGTGATACACAGCATTCACGTATTCACCGAAGGCCATGCGCCCGCCCTCGCGAGCTCCGTCGCGGCTGACGGGTTCGTACTGATGCCAACGAGCCTCAGGATAGCGGGCGAGAATGGCGCGAAGCTGGCTTGCCAGGGTTGGCGATGTCACCGTCTCCGTCAGGATGCCCAGCCCGGCACCCCTGGCTTTGAGCAAATTTGCAACAAGAGGTTCGAAGGCCGTGAGGAAGGCGCTCCAGCTGCTCAATTGCCCGCGCGTGTAGACCGCCTGGGAGCGGTCCGGGTCGTAAAGGGAGAGGACGGAAGCCTGCGCGAAAACATCCGCTGCGCCGAGGCTCGCCGGGTGGTCCGGGTTGCCCTCGGTTTTGGTCGGCCGGCCCATGTGGCTTTCGACCAGGAGTCCCGTGGCCACGCCGCCGAGCGGCATCGCGGTGGCGTAGAAAAGCGGTTTGCCGGGAATAAACTGCTCCGGCGGCTGCGCGGCATAGGGGAAGATCTTTTCCGCGGGAAGCTTCGTGCACGTCGTTAGCCCCGCCATGGCTGCGGAAGCTGCCATCAGCTTGAGGGCGTCCCGCCGCGAGAGCGCGCCGGGTTCTTTCTCCGGATCGTGGGGAAATTCGTGATGTAGGTATGAAGTGTACCCCGGCGTTTCCGCGAGCTCCTCCAGGCCCCGCCAGAAGCGCTGGCCCGCTTCGCTCTCGACCCGCCCGCGAATCGCCGCGAGATCGACTCGATTTGTTGTGGACTTCTTTCCTGTCATAATTTACGACACATGGCGCCTGATCGGTTCATTACCGATGGCACGTGTAACAATCTTCCAGCAGCTTCACGGGCTTGATGTTGTACTCAACGACCAGCTTTCGGCCTAGTTCCAGTTGATTGGAGGGCGG
>JACQNR010000377.1 GCA_016202975.1 Acidobacteriota bacterium | reverse complement strand
GGCTTCCCCGACCTACCGCCACCACCGCCGCTCCGTCCTTCACCCGCAGGCTGTCGCCGCTGAACACCGTCGTGTTCGGCACCAGCGCCTGCCCGTCGAGGGTCGCGTTCTTGCTCCCCGCCACCGATCCGATGATTGCCGACCCCGCATACATCGGCCCCACTGCCAACATCACTGCCGCCAGGATCATGAGTGCCGTCTGTGTTCTCTTCATGTCGAGTTACCTCTCTCGTCTAGGTGTGCGGTCCTGACCCGAATTTTTTGTCTTCATTCGTTGATTCTGACCTCCAGGATCGCCTGTGACGCTACTCAATCCCGAAAAATAGTGTCAAGTAGATTTTTTATTACCTATTCGAGTCATTAGATTGATTAAGCCAAATTGATTCAACGCATTCCAAATAGTATTGGGAAACAAACCGCTCCCCCGGGCACGAACAAACGTGAATCCGTGCAGCCGGATTTCCCATCAATTATAATGCGCGGACGCGATCCGTAGCGTGGCCGCGGGCTTGGCGGGCAATTAAGGCAGGGCATCATGAATCGCAGACAACTACTCTATGTTGCCGGAGGCGCAACGTCGGTCCTTGCCATCAAAGCCGTAGTCGGCGCACGCGAAGCCAAGAGCCCTAACACTTTAGAGACCACGAAAGCAAGTCGAACCGTAAGAATCGTCGAATTCACAAAATCTGGAAAAAGGGGAGGCACCGTGACCGTGGATCGCGTAGTGAAAACCGATGAAGAATGGAAGAAGCAGCTAACCCCCGAGCAGTTCTCTGTGACCCGGAAGAAAGGTACCGAACCCGCCTTCACCGGAAAGTATTGGGACAATCACCAAAAAGGTATCTATCGATGCGTGTGTTGCGGGAACGCCCTGTTCAGCTCGGGTACGAAATTTGAGTCGGGCACGGGCTGGCCGAGTTTCTCAGCTCCCATCGCCCAGGAAAATGTGACAACCGAGACCGATATGACCTTCGGCATGGTTCGCAGCGAAGTCCTGTGCAGCAAGTGTGACGCGCATCTGGGTCACGTCTTTGACGACGGACCGCGGCCCACGGGGCTGCGCTATTGCGTGAACTCCGCCTCACTCGATTTCGAAGAAATCGGGGACGAAAAGTAAGCCCCCTCCACCGTTTCGCGGGCTCGGAGGAGAATTCTCGCTGCGGGAGCTCATTATTCCGAGCCCGCTCACCATCCATCAAAATCAGTTTGTAAATGCGACACACTCGATTTTTACGGGCGTGCCCCCGACCAGTTCCTTCACCGCCGCGGTCGAGCGTGCTGGAGGTTCTGACGGGAAGAAGCTGTGGCAAACCTCGTTCATCGCCGGAAAGCTCCCGATGTCCGTGAGGTACACCGTGCACTTCAGGACCTTGTCCATCGATGATCCCGAAGCCTCGACGACGGCCTTAACGATTTCGAGACGCTGTCGAAGCTGATCCTGAAATGCACCGGAGACCAGCTTCCCCGTGGCCGGATCGTGCGCAGTCTGTCCGGGAACAAAGATAAGATCCCCAAACTGAATCGCTGGACCGAAAAGCGCGGCGAGGGCCATTTTCTGGCCGGGCGCGTGACGACTTTCTCGATAAGCTTTTCCCGCTTCGGTGCCGCCTCAGCTGCCGCACCTGTGAGCAGAGTACCTGCGGCGGCGCCGACACTTGCGGCCGGTCCAGTCAGGGCGTTGCCTCGATTGGGTTGTCTCTTCATCGTGTCATGCTCTCCTTTTCTCAATCACGTAATGCGAACATCTCTACGATTAATTGCTATCACCGTGCTGCCTCAATTTTGAACCTATCACACCGCGAAATGGCGGTAGAGGAGGAGTCAGGCTCTCCCCCGCTCCGCGTGGAGAACTCGGAGAGGCTAATCAATGACGTGGCAGGCGTGCCCACGGGTTCGATCGGAAGAAGGCAATCATCCCTCCGCTTTGCCCCTTCACCCATATCCCTAACATAGAACTCATAATCTACTGTGATTAAAAGGCTTAAGCTCACCTATGAAAATGACATTTATCTTGACATATTAGTATAGATTCGATAACCTGAAGTTCTGGCAGTAATTCCCCAGCGATTCCATCCGGCGGATGGATAGTTGACAGGGAGTCGCGTCCGATACGGGAGGACTGATGCCCACCCCTCAAACAGACATCGAGATCCTAGCAAGTCAGGAATACAAATACGGATTTGTTACGGACCTGGAAACCGACGATGCCCCGCCCGGACTGAACGAGGACATCATTCGGCTCATTTCCGGGAAGAAGAATGAACCGGAGTGGCTCCTGGAGTGGCGCCTGAAAGCCTTTCGCCATTGGCTCACGATGACCGAGCCAACCTGGCAGAACGTTCATTATCCTCCCATCGATTACCAGGCTGCGACCTATTACTCGGCTCCCAAGAAATCCAAAACAGGCGCCAAGACTTCCGAAGAAATTGATCCGGAGCTGCTGCGGACCTACGAAAAATTGGGCATTCCGCTCAAGGAGCGAGAATTGCTGGCGGGCGTCGCGGTGGATGCGGTGTTTGACAGCGTGTCAGTGGCCACGACCTTCAAAGAGAAGCTGAAGACCATGGGCATTATCTTCGGCTCGTTCTCGGACGCAGTGCAGGAGCATCCCGAGCTCGTGAAGAAATATCTCGGCTCGGTGGTTCCTTACACGGACAACTTTTTCGCCTCGCTGAATTCGGCCGTCTTCAGCGACGGATCGTTCTGTTACGTCCCCAAGGGCGTCCGTTGTCCCATGGAACTTTCCACCTACTTCCGCATCAACGCCAAGAATACCGGCCAGTTCGAACGTACCCTCATCATCGCTGACGACAATGCCTACGTGAGTTATCTCGAGGGCTGCACCGCCCCCATGCGCGACGAAAACCAACTGCATGCCGCCGTCGTCGAGCTCATAGCGCACGACAACGCGCAGATCAAATATTCCACGGTCCAGAACTGGTACCCGGGCGACAAGGAAGGCAAGGGTGGGATTTACAACTTCGTTACCAAGCGCGGAAAGTGCGTGGGCGCAAATTCCAAGATCTCCTGGACGCAGGTCGAGACCGGCTCCGCGATCACCTGGAAATACCCGAGCTGCATCCTGCAAGGCGAGAACTCTGTCGGCGAATTCTATTCCGTCGCACTTACGAATAACTACCAGCAGGCCGATACCGGCACCAAGATGATTCACATTGGGAAGAACACGCGCAGCACCATCGTTTCGAAGGGCATCTCCGCGGGCCACGGCCAGAACACCTATCGCGGCCAGGTGAAGATTCTGAAGGGCGCTACCGGCGCGCGCAACTATTCGCAGTGCGACTCGCTGCTGATTGGCGACAAGTGCGGCGCGCATACTTTTCCGTATCTCGAGGTCAAGAACTCCACCGCGCAGGTCGAGCACGAAGCATCCACCTCCAAGATCGGCGAAGACCAGATCTTTTACCTCCGCCAGCGCGGCATGGCGCTCGAAGACGCCATTTCGATGATCGTCAACGGCTTCTGCAAGCAGGTCTTCCGCGAGTTGCCAATGGAGTTTGCGGTGGAAGCGCAGAAACTTCTGGGAGTGAGTCTCGAAGGCAGCGTAGGGTAATTTTGGATTTTGGGTTTGGATTTGAAACACCGAGGGTGGCGTAGACATCATCGATGGATGTCTGCGATTAATATGCGGCGGCGGAGACGCTGCCGCAAGAAAAAGGAGTAAGACGCTATGCAAAGAATTACGCCATTCCTATGGTTCGACAACAACGCTGAAGAAGCAGCCAACTTTTACATCGGCATTTTCAAGAACTCAAAGATTCTGAACATCACTACTCGCTATGGCGAGGCGGGGCCCGGCCCTAGGGGCTCTGTGATGACTATTTCCTTTCAGCTCGAGGGCCAGGAATTCATCGCACTTAACGGCGGGCCGCACTTCAAGTTCACGGAAGCGATCTCCTTGATGGTCAACTGCCAGAGCCAGGAGGAGGTCGATGTGCTATGGGACAAGTTGACTGCCGGAGGCGGCCAGCCGGTGGATTGCGGTTGGCTGAAGGACAAGTTTGGGCTTTCGTGGCAAATCACTCCCACAGTTTTGCTCGAGATGGTCGGCGACAAAGATCCCGCAAAATCCAAGCGCGTCATGGAAGCGATGATGAAGATGAAGAAGCTCGACATCGCCGCATTGAAGCGCGCGTACGACGGGAAGTAGTTGGGAGCGCGGCCGTCCCGGCCGCAGGCGGGCAAGATGCCCGCGCCCCCAGGAACAATGGAGAACGAATGCTGACCATCAAGAATCTGCACGCAAGCACCAACAGCAAGGAGATCCTGCGCGGCATCGACCTAGAGGTCGGATTAGGCGAGGTGCACGCCATCATGGGGCCAAACGGCTCGGGGAAGAGCACGCTCGCGCAGGTGCTCGCCGGCCGCGAAGTTTACGAAGTGACGGACGGTGAGGTCCTATACGACGGGCAGAATTTGCTCGATCTCTCCCCGGAAGACCGCGCCCGAGCCGGAATCTTCCTGGCATTTCAATACCCGGTGGAAATCCCCGGCGTGAGCAACACTTACTTTCTGCGCTCGGCGCTGAATACGATTCGCAAGAGCCAAGGGCTCACGGAAATTGACGCCATGGATTTCCTGGCTCTCGCCCGCAAGAAATTGAAAGTCCTCGACATGGACGAGGCCCTGATGAACCGCTCCGTCAATGAAGGATTCTCGGGCGGCGAGAAGAAGCGCAACGAAATTTTCCAGATGGCGATTTTGGAGCCCAGGCTCGCGATCCAGGACGAAACTGATTCCGGGCTCGACATCGACGCGCTGAAGGAGGTGGCGCACGGCGTGAACTCGCTGCGTGGCCCCGAGCGGTCCATGATTGTCGTCACCCATTATCAACGGCTGCTGAACTACATCGTTCCGGACTTTGTCCACGTGCTCTACAACGGGCGCATCGTCAAGTCTGGAAAGAAAGAGCTGGCGCTGGAGCTTGAAAGCAAAGGGTACGGGTGGCTCGAAGAAGAGGTCGCGGCAGGACACACCGCGTAGGAATCGTGGTAATGACGAGGATTCCGCCGCTATAGCAAAACCGACGGTCATCAACCGGCGCTAGAGTAAGGAAACACAGATCCATGACGGCTGTTAAGGACTACCAGGGAACGTATCTTGCGCAATTCCAGGCGCATGAGAAGGATCATGCGGCGGGCCCCGGCTGGCTTGCGGAAGTTCGCCGCGCGGCGATCCACCGCTTTGCCGAGCTTGGGTTCCCTACCACGAAGGACGAGGAGTGGAAATACACAAATGTGGCGCCAATCGCCCAAGTGCCCTTCCAACCCGTCGCGGCAGCGAGCGCGACAGCGACGGCCGAGTCTCTGGCCTGGTCGTGCTTCTTCGAGCTCGATTGTCCACGTCTGGTTTTTGTCAATGGGCATTACAGCCCCGGCATATCGTTCCTCGCAGGACTTCCCAAGGGTGTCACCGCCACGCGCCTTGCCAAGGCTGTCTCGGCCGGCACGCCGGCGCTCGAACAACATTTGGCGCGCTACGCGGATTTACAAAACTCCGCTTTCACGGCCCTTAACACGGCCCTGATGCAGGACGGCGGCTTCATCGAGATTCCCAGGGGCGCAGTGGTGGAGAAGCCCATCTACCTCCTGTATGTGTCCACCGGGGATGGAGGACCGACGATTTCGTCACCGCGCACGCTGATCCTGGCGGGCCGGGAGTGCCAGGCCACCGTCATCGAAGGCCACATTGGGTTTGGCGAAGGAACCTATTTCTCGAACGCGGTGACCGAGATTGTCGCAGACGAAAACGCCGTGATCGAATACTCGAAACTCCACCAAGAGAGCAGGACCGCTTCGCACGTGGGCACGGTCCGGGTCGAGCAGGCGCGCTCGAGCAACGTTACCACCCACTCATTCTCGTTTGGCGGGGCACTGATCCGGGAGGACTTGAACGCGGTCCTGAATGGCGAGGGGGCCGAGGCGCAACTGAACGGGCTCTACCTCATGACGGCTCGTCAGCATATCGACCATCACACCACGCTCGATCACGCCCAGCCCCATTGCGCGAGCCGCGAGCTTTACAAGGGCGTGCTCGACGGCCAAGCCGCCGGAGTTTTCAACGGGCGCGTCATCGTCCGCAAGGACGCCCAGAAAACCGATTCCAAGCAGAGCAACAAGAACCTGTTGCTTTCCGAAGAAGCGGTGATCAACACCAAGCCACAGCTTGAGATTTTCGCCGACGATGTGAAGTGCACACATGGCGCCACGATCGGCCAGGTGGACCAGGAGGCGATTTTCTACCTTCGCTCGCGTGGCATCGGAATCAGTGAGGCGCGAAAAATTCTGACCTTCGCGTTCGCCAACGACATCATCGACCGCGTCAAATTCGCCCCCTTACGCGACCGCCTGCGCGACGCGCTGTTCCAGTCCCTGGCCAAACGCTCGCGAAAGGAGCCGGCGTGATGGCAACCGCCCGCGAAACCGCACGACCGCCTGCGGCGACAGCCGCTCACCCTTCGTTTGACGTGGAGCGGGTGCGGCAGGACTTCCCGATCCTTCAGGAAAGGATTCACGGGCGGCCGCTTGTCTACTTTGACAATGCCGCCACCAGCCAGAAGCCGCGCGCGGTAATCGAAGCCGAGCGGCGGTTCTACGAAAATCTCTGCGCCAACGTGCATCGCGGCGTCCACTGGCTGAGCGAGCACGCGACACAAGCCTACGAGGACACCCGCATCAAGCTGCAGCGCTTCCTGAACGCCGCCGATTCGCGTGAAATCATCTTCGTCCGGGGCACGACCGAAGCGATCAACCTGGTGGCTTCGGCCTATGGACGGAAAAATATTCAGGCCGGTGACGAGATCATCATTTCCGGCATGGAACACCACTCCAATATCGTTCCCTGGCAGATGCTGTGCGAGGAGAAAGGCGCGTACCTGAAGGTCGCGCCAGTGCTGGACAGCGGCGAACTGGACTTCGAGGGTTTTGAGCGTCTGCTCAACACCCGCACGCGCTTCGTGGCGATGAATCACGTTTCAAACGTCCTTGGCACGATCAACCCCGCGAAGCGCATTGTCGAATTGGCTCATCAATGGAACGTGCCTGTGCTTCTTGACGGAGCACAAGCAGCGCCCCACTTGAAGGTTGACGTGCGGGCGCTCGACTGCGATTTTTACACCGTCTCCGGACACAAATTGTTTGCGCCGACGGGAATCGGGGCGCTCTACGGAAAGACCAAATGGCTCGAAGCCATGCCCCCGTACCAGGGCGGCGGCGACATGATCGCCTCCGTGACATTTGAAAAAACGACCTACAACACCATTCCGTACAAGTTCGAAGCGGGGACGCCGAATATCGCTGGCACGCTCGGGTTCAGCGCGGCGATCGATTACCTGAACGACCTCAAATTTGAGTCCTTCGCACCCTACGAGCACGATTTGCTCGTCTATGCCACCGAGGCCATCTCGCGCCTCGACGGAGTCCGGATTATCGGCACGGCGAAGGAAAAAGCCGCGGTGATTTCCTTCGTAATGGACAACATCCACCCGCACGACGTGGGTACGATTCTGGATCGCGAAGGCATCGCAGTGCGCACCGGCCACCATTGCGCCCAGCCGCTCATGGACCGTTTTAACGTTCCGGCGACGACGCGTGCGTCGATGGCGTTCTATAACACCTTCGAAGAAGTTGACGCGCTGGTGAAAGGCATCCAAGGGGTCAAGGAGTTCCTGGGCTGATGTCGGACCTGCGCGATCTCTATCAGGAGATGATCCTCGGACACAGCAAGAGTCCGCATAACCTCCGGGTGATGCCCGAGGCGAATCGAACTGCCCAAGGGTTTAACCCGCTCTGCGGCGATAAGGTAAAGCTTTACGTGAAACTCGAGGGCGACCGTATCGCTGATTTAAGCTTCGAAGGCTCGGGCTGTGCCATCTCCACAGCCTCGGCATCCCTGCTGACCGATACGCTTAAAGGAAAGACCACCGCCGAAGCCGACGCGCTGTTTGAGGAATTTCACGACCTGGTCACCGGCAAGCGCCAACTGGACGAGGCGCACAACGAACTGGGTAAGCTCAAAGTCTTTGCGGGCGTGGCCGAGTTTCCGATGCGGGTCAAATGCGCGACGCTTGTATGGCACACCCTGCGTAGCGCGCTAAGCGCGAGCCAGGAAACGGTGACTACCGAATAGAGACATCCATGAGAGCCGTCGACGCCATTCAGCTTCAGGATCGCATCATCGATGAAGTCCTGCGCAAGACCTACGACCCGGAGATTCCAGTCAACATCTTCGAGCTGGGTTTGATCTACGAGGTCAAGGTGGACCCGGAAACCGGCGTGGCCTACGTCAAGATGACCCTCACTTCACCGGGTTGCCCCGCCGCGGGGACCTTGCCAGGCGAGGTCGAGGACAAGATCCGGCGGCTTGAAGTTTCGGACATCAAAGATGTGAAGATTGAAGTCACCTGGGAACCGCCCTGGGAACCCAGCAAAATGAGCGAATCGGCGCGATTGCAGTTGGGAATTTTTTAGCTGTTGGACCGATGCTCTCGGAGTGCCGCTACAGACGCTTATGAAATTCAGCTCGCAAGAAGAATACGGATTGCGCTGCCTGTTGCGCATTGCGCGCGAAGGCGGCGCGGCCGGTCTGACCATTCCGGAAATCAGCGAAGCGGAGGGTATTTCCGGCTTCTATGTCGCCAAGCTCATGCGCGTCCTGCGGCGCGGCGGGCTGGTGAAAAGCGCCCGCGGAAAGATCGGTGGCTACACGCTCTCGAGGCCGCCCAGCGAGATCGTGGTCGGAGAAGCCCTCGCTCTGCTGGGCGGGCGGCTATTCGAATCCGACTTCTGCACCGACCACGCCGGAGCGGAAAACATCTGCACGAGTTCTGTGGATTGTTCCATCCGGTCTCTCTGGAAGGCGGTGCAGCATATGGTGGATCGTGTGCTCAGCAAGACGACCCTCGCCGACCTGCTTGGCACTGAGCGTGAATTGGCCACACACGTCACCCCATTGGTCCAATTGCCCGACGCGTCTCAGACGAGGCAGTTGAACGGAAGCGGCCCCTCCAAAAATCACTAGTTCATTGTAGGGGCGTGTCTAAGACCCGCCCTTACAGCTTCCTCGCGTGTCTCCCCGTGCTTAACTGAAGCTTCGCGATACTCCGAACAAATAGGTTGATTCTCGATATCGTTGCGGTACTCTACGCGCGTTCAGCCAATTGCATCCGGGGTCAATGAGGAGGTCTCCACCATGAAAACCAAACGGGCGTCGAAGCAATCCGGGGTGAATCGCAGGGATTTCTTTCGCAGCGCGGGCGCGGGGTTTCTGGCCTCTGGGATTCCAACGGCAACAGATGCCAGGGGCGGCGTCCCCGCCGATAGTGCCGTGCGTTTCGCGCCGACCGGAGGTCTGACGCAAATCTCGCCGAATCTTTATCTCTTGCGCGACACCTGCAACGTCTACGTGCTCAAGGACGGCGATCGCGCTCTACTCATCGATTTCGGCTCCGGGCATGTGCTAACGCTTCTCGGGCAGATCGGTGTCACCAAGGTCGATGCGATCCTGCACACCCACCACCATCGTGACCAGGCCCAGGGCGATGTGCGCGCGGTGGCGGAGCGCATTCCGATTCACGTCCCGGCGCACGAACGGCATCTCTTCGAAGACGCCGAGAATTTCTGGCGCAATCGCCGCATCTTCCACCTCTATTACGTGCGTAACGATTTTTTCACGCTGACGCGCAATATTCCGGTGGCCGGCGTCCTGCGCGATTACGATAAATTCCGGTGGGGGCCCTACGAATTTCTTAACTATCCCACTCCCGGTCACACCTTGGGATCGATCACATTCGTTGGCACAGTGGATGGCAAAAAAGTGGCCTTTTCCGGCGACCTGATCCACTCACCCGGAAAAGTCGTGAACCTTTTCGAGCTCCAGTATCAATACGGCAGCTCGGATGGGGTAGACTTTGCCATCTTCTCTTTAACCAGGCTGCGCGAGCTGGCCCCCGAGCTCGTCTGCCCGTCGCACGGCGAGCCGTTCTCCAGTCCCGATGCGGGCATCGCAGACGTCATCAATAAACTCAAAGGATGGTACGAGTCCTATTCGGCAGGCTCCTCGCTGACCGTCGAGAACAAACCTTTCGCAGTCACGCCCCACTTGATCTGTGCTCATCAGACCACCTCGTCGTTTTACGCGTTGATCAGCGACAGCGGCAAGGCGCTGTTCGTCGATTACGGCTCGGCCAGCGGCAACTACTTCGGCCAGTTCAACGCGGCGGCCCCCGTCAGCGACCGCATGCGTTTCGTCGAACACACCATCCCCGAACTCAAGGCGCGCTACGGCTTGAAGTCCGTCGATGTGGCCATGCCCAGCCACATGCACGACGACCATTTGAACGGATTCCCGCACCTCAGCCGACATCACGGTGCCAAGATCTGGTGCTACGAGAACATGGTGGACGTGTTACAGAAACCACGCGCCTACAATCTCGGCTGCATTCTTGCTGAGCCGATCAAGGTCGAACGGTCTTTCCGCAACAGAGAGAAATTCAAATGGGAGGAGTTTGAGTTCACCGTCGTGCACTCGCCCGGCCACACGGAGTATCAGATGGCGATGTTCGTGGAAATTGACGGCGCGCGCGTGGCCTTTACCGGCGACGCATTCTTCCCCGCCGCCTCTGGCGCGGCGTCTCAACTCCGGCATAACCTGATCTTCCGCAACTGGGTTGAGAACGACAGCCATTTGAAATCCATGAAAGCCATTCTCGATTACCAGCCCACACTTGTCGCGCCCGGCCACGGTAAGCCGTTCGTCAGCAATAAGGAGGATATGGAAGACCTGAATCGACGTCTGAAGAATCAGCAGGATTATTTCCACGACGTGATTGCCGATGCAGACTGCAATTTCGGACTCAATCCGAGCTGGGCAAGGCTCTACCCATATCAGCTCGAAGTCCAGCCAGGATCGAATGCCAGTATCGAACTGCGGGTGCGGAACTACCGCTCGAAGCCGATGCAGATGGAAGCAGCGCTGGTTCTGCCGGCGGGCTGGAAGGCAACACCGGAAGTCGCAAGTTTCACTATCCCCGCAAGTGCCGACACGAGCGCGGGTTTTAGCTTGGCAATCCCGACCAACTGGGACCGGGCCAAGCCGCGCGTAGCCCTCGCCGCCGATATCATGGCCGACGGGCGGTATCTGGGACAGATCGCCGAGGGCGTGGCAGATGTGTTGTAGGGACGGGTCTGTGACCCGTCCGCCGGAATCGCACCTGGGACGCTGGAGCTTCATTCATGACTCGGTCCCGCTTGTCGGCTCTCTTGTTCGCGGCGCTTCTTTGCCTGCCTTGGCACGCGCTCGCCCAATCCAAGAAGCAGGGCAACCCCGAGAAGGAACTCCTTCCCAACCTCACCCAACTTACGGGTTTTGGCGAGGGCGCCGTGTGGTCGGCGGGCGGCAAGCACATCGCCTCCATGAGCAAGCGTTACAACGACGCATTTGAAATCCAACTCGAGACCTGCGCGATCCGCCTGCTGACCGGCCACTTTGTCCATCCGGGATTCCTGCGCGTCCGATACCTCCCCAACGGCGACTACTTCTTGATCGGCGCGAGGACGTTCAAAGACATCCACTACACGCGCGAGCACGACCAGGAGATGTGGGTGATGAAAGCCGACCTCAAGTCGCCGCTCGTGGCGCTAGAGCACCCCATGTCGGAAGGTGTGGCCCTCTCTCTGAAGACCAACATGATCTCGTGGGCGAACACGCGAGGCCAGTTGCCCGAAGTTCAGGCGCCGGGTGAATCGATCATCTGCACCGCGAACATTGAGTACAAGGACGACACGCCCGTGCTCGAACAAAAAGGGAATTACGCGCGCCCACGCTCCCGAGCGCGTTATGGAGCCGCTAGATTTTTCGCAGTAATGACAACGAGGTCGAGGGCATCTCGCCTGACGGCGAATGGACGGTGGTCGAATCCAGCCGCGGGCGCGGTCCCGACCTGCAAAACGGCCTCTTCGTGGATATCAGAAAGCTGCGCCTTGTGCCCAACACCACCGGCTTCGTGCGCATGCAGCACTGGGGCGATTACGAGGGATACAAGGCTTCGAACCCGGTCATCAGCCCCGACGGCAAATGGATGGCCTTCCAGTCGGCCCGCAATAAAGAGCCCGTCGGCGTGGGCCACGGCGCTTGACGCGCAAAGGCGCACCCACGAAAGCAAATCGCGTAGTATCTCGGGGCGTAGAAGACCTTGTTCAAGTCCTTGGAGAACTGTTTTCGGTGGGCTTTCCTCACCCGCCGGCAGGCGTTGGCCTTGGCATGCGTCTGGCAGGGCTGGAAAACAAGTATCGGCACAACAAAAGACACAATGCGAAGGGTTTCTTGTGTTCTAGGAAAGGCATGGTGATTCTTGTTAACCACCTTGTGCTTGTTGCCATACGCACTCTTTCTTAAGGCAAACACCGAACAAGCGCCGGCCGTCGGATTCGAAGATTCTATTACCCGCGTATCATGATCATCATCATTTGTTAGACCTCAGTGACAATAGATTAATCAGCCCGTACTTAGATCGGGCGCGAACGCGGATCGTGAAACGACGGATCGATGCGGTGCCACGGTGTGAAGCTGGTCTCGAGCTCCTGTGCCCGGCCGCTGCGCGCCGCCTCGTAGCCCTTGAAGAGAATCTCGTGCACGTGCAGTTGCTGTTGCCCACCGCAAGTCGGTTGGCGAAGTCCCTCGATACAATCCACGAAGTGCCCGACGAGGCCCTCATCTCGGATATCCTCCAGTGCCTTGACCGGAAGACGGTAGCAGCCCTTGTAGCTTTCCCGGGTCACCGGTTTGGCCCCGGGCATGGCTCGCTCCGGCGAATGAATCACGACGTCGTTGCCGGATAACCATAGGGTGCCGTGGCGCCCATAGATGGCGCTGTCGTTGCGCACGAACGAGGTGCCCCACAGGGCCCGCACCAGTGCCTGTTGCCCACCAGACCACTCGACCACCAGGCTCACATTGTCGTCGACGTTCGATTTTACGACCTTGCTTTTGCCGCCAAGGAGAGGCGGAACAAGATCCACCGTGTTGCCGCCCACGATGCGATGCGGAATGAGCGTATTCACGAAGCCGGTGACGCGCCGGGCCGGTCCCATCAGCCCGATCAGGCGACTGACCGGGTACACCATGGTATCGAGCATGACGCCGCCGACAACGCTGCGGTCGTAATACCAGTTGTCTCGCCCGGTTCCCGGGATGAGCAACTGCGCCTCGGCTCCGGTGAATACTCCCAGAGTGGCCTCGTTGAGAAGATCCAGTGCAGCGAGGAACGGCGGCGTCGCATCGTACGGGAGGGCCAGAAAGACTGCCCCGCTACGTTGCGCGGCGGCGACCATGGCCCGACAATCCTCCCAAGTCGTTGCCATAGGCTTCTCGCACAGGACGTGAATGCCGCGCTCGAAGGCCGCGATCGCTGGCGCTGCGTGCAGCGAATTCGGCGTTGCGATCACGACGCCGTCCGGGGCGATCGCATCGTACATGGCGGTGTAGTCGTCGTACCAAGCCCCGATGCCGTATTCGAGGGCGCGGGCTTTGGCACTTTCGAGGTGATGCGCGCAAGTGGCCACGAAGCGCGCCCGTTGACTTGCAGCGGCTTGTTTGAGATAGCGGGGCGAGATGTCCCCCACTCCCACGATAGCAAGCTGCACCACTGAACCCGTGCGTGGCCCTCTATGGGCCTTCACTCTCCTCTGAGCCGCCGCTGTGTTTGCGGCGGTGCGAGCGCCCTGAACCGATGTCGCCGCTGCGACGCTCGCGGCGGCAGTCTGCTTGAGAAACGCGCGGCGCGTTGACATGAAACTCCTCCGAAGAAATGGTATGCCAGGCCGTTGTTGGCTTGCTGTTTGTTTGTGTGCCGGAGCCGTGACTGGTCCGAACTAAGAATGACTTCGGGGAAAAACGCGTACCCATCCCCCATGGTCGTCGAAGACTTGCGGTGCAGCCCTAAGCCGGCTTTGGCGAGTGGATCGCCGCAGCAGCACGAAGTAACGAATACCACTCCACGCGGCTGAGTTCGACGCCGTCCGCCGCGCAGTCTTCAATCACATGCTCGAGTTTTGTGGGCCCGATAATCGGGACGATGCCAGCCGGATGGCGCAGCAGCCATGCCAGCATTACAGCGGCTGGCGTGGTCTTGTGTTTCTTTGCCGTTTCGGTCAGCAATTGCGCCGCCTTCTTGACTTCCGGCGAGGCCTCCGCCGCCGGGTTCAGCAGGCCTCCGCGCAGGGGCGAGTAGGCCTGCACCTGGATATCATGCACGCGGCAATAATCCAAGTTCACTACGCCCTCATCGCCATGGGTTGTGCTTGCCTTGAGAACATTTGGGGTCACATACCAGTGCGCAAGGCCCAGTTGAATTTGATTGGCCACCAAGGGTTGGCGGACGTACTTCTTCAAAAGTTCGATCTGATAGGGGCTGTGATTACTGACCCCGAAGTAACGGACCTTGCCGCTCGCTTGCAGTTCATCGAAGGCCCTCGCCACTTCCTCCGGCTCCACCAGGCTGTCGGGCCAGTGCAGCAGAAGCACATCGAGATGGTCGGTGCCGAGGCGCTTCAGGCTCCCTTCCGCCGAACTCACAATGTGCTCGCGGCTGTGATTGTAGCTG
>JACQNR010000382.1 GCA_016202975.1 Acidobacteriota bacterium | reverse complement strand
CCTCAATGCCTGAGACGTCCGGCAAATCGCCCGCTCGGAACCCGCGCCGACCCGTGGTATTTTGAGCCATGTCTTTTCAGCCGGAATTCATGAAGAGGTTCGAGGAATTCAAGGCGGAACGCGAACGCGTGCGGACACAGGAGGAATGGATTGCCTTCCGCCGGAAGTGATTCGACACATCGAAGTGGCCCACCAAGAGCCCCGCTCAGCTAGCCGCTGAGTCACCGCTGAAAAGCAGTTCATATGAGTTAGGCGGACGGCGGTGGGGTTACACTCAGTGGACCACCCACCTCACCCCCGAGGCCCGCTATGAGTACTTCTGGACTTTGCACGTGATCGGCGACCCCCTCACTTTTCCTCACCTGAGGGACCAGCCCGAGCGTCGTCCTGAGGACGGTTGGACACAGGAATGCCATTTCTGCGAAATCTCAACCAGCCAGATTGGTGAAGAAGTCTGTCCACAATGCGGCCGCGCGCTGGTATTTGTTTGTTACGCGGATTGACGCTCATTACATCCAGCCGCGGGGGTCAGCGCCTGTCAACCGGCAAACGCTTTGCCTCCGCTCGGTCGCGGAACCGGGTCGCAATCCAGGGGGAAAGGGTGAGCACCACCAGGCCCAGCGGCATCAAGCGACCCTGGAGGAGGTTGAAGTCTTCCAGCACGGCCTCCCATGACAACTGGAAGATGTAATGGCCCAGGCTTGCCTCAAAAGCAACGGTCAAAAGAAGCCACAGTACGCCCACAGCCAACTGTGAGGCGGCACTTTCCGCACGAATCCAATGAATGAAGACGTAGGCAACAAAGACGATCAGGACTGAACCTGTTAAGACGCTCACCTGCCGCGCGCGAAAATCACCCAGAAGCGGTGCAAGGAATAACGTCCGCAGGGCGCCGTGGCAGAACTCCACGCCCATCATCACCAGCCAAACAAGAAGGGCTCGCACGAAGAGCATCACGGTACCTCGGCCAAGATTGAAGGCCGAAAAGCGAAAATAGACCAGCGCGCGGGTGCAGTCAAGGCAACAATGTCTGGGCGGCCGTCAAATACGCTATGATGTCATGTCGTGGACATTATCCTGAACGAAGTTGAAGCCCGTGTGCTCGGCGCGTTGGTCGAAAAGGAGATCACCACCCCGGATTATTGTCCTCTTTCGCTCAACGCGCTGGTCAACGCCTGCAACCAGAAATCCAATCGCCATCCGGTGATGAATCTCGATGAGGACGCGGTGCGCGATGCCATCGAAAGTCTGAACGGGAAGAAGCTGGCGGGGGCCATCTCGAAATCCGACAGCCGCGTAATCAAGTACGAGCATCGCCTTCAAGAGGCTTTCAACTTCAGCCGTCCCGAGGTCGCCGTGCTTTGCGTACTGCTCCTGCGCGGCCCCCAGACTCCCGGCGAACTGCGCGGCCGCACCGAGCGACTGCACCACTTCAACGACCTGGACGAGGTGCACTCGGCGCTCGAGCGCCTGATGAAGCGCGAGCCTCCGCTAGCAAAGGTGCTGCCCCGGCAGCCGGGCACCAAGGAGGCTCGTTACGCGCACCTCCTCTCGGGTGACATCGAGGCGGGGCAACCTGGGCCGGGGACCGAGCCTCTAACCACCCTTGTCTCCCCCGACTCCGAACGCATCGCGCGACTTGAATACGAAGTCACCGGACTGATGGATGAACTTGCGCAGCTCAAACAACAGCTCGCAGAATTCCGAAAACAGTTTGATTAGCCAGCCCCCGCCCCCCACGGCGGCAACTGGTCGTGGCGATCCATCACCACATGATCGGCTCAAGCCCGACGATTATCTTTCTGCATTACTGGGGCCAGGGCCCAGCCGAGCAGCTCGCAAAAGGTTTCCGCGCCGCCCTCGACCAGACCCCGCCGAGGTAAGCGGCTGAAAACCCGTATTCCCCACCCATCCCTCAGATCGGTATGCACGCGACCGAGGCGCCACGCGCGGATCAAACTCGCCTGCGCCAGAGGGCTCTGGATGGAGTAAGCTGTCCGGGTCATTCTCGCCAATCTTCGACAGGAGGTCCCAATGAGCGACAAACCTCATGAGCATCACCACGGGCATTCCCATCCTCATTCCGGCGGCAAGGATTTATCGCGTCGCACGTTAATGCAGGCTGCGGCGGCGTTTACCCCGCTCAGCCTTGTCGGGTCGTCGGGCGCCGATCCGCTCCTCGCGAAGGACTCCAGCGGACGGCCCTTGGGCGTCGCGGGCCAGCCGCGTTCCGACTCGTCCATCTGGAAGGCGTTGCGCGAACACGCCGCACGAATGACCATCCTGGACACGCACGAGCACCTTTGGCACGAAGACGTGCGGCTTCAGAAGAAGGTGGATTTCTTCCTTCTGTTTTCACATTACACCGATGCTGATCTGGTCACTGCGGGCATGACGCCCCAAGCCGTCCATGACCTGCAAAACCCAGAAATCCCGCTCGAAAAGCGCTGGAAGGATTTCGCCCCTTACTGGCCGTTTACGCGCACGACCGGATACGGGCGGTGCATGCTGATTGCCGCTCGCGATCTCTTCGGCATTGAAGACATCAACAAGCAGACCTACCGGCTGCTTTCGGAGCGCATCGCAGCCGCCAACAAGCCCGGATGGTTTGAGGAGGTGCTGAAAGAGAAAGCGCGTATTGAATATTCTGTGGAGGACGATCTCACCACCATTCGAGGCGAGCCGCTGAAACTCAATCCCAAGTTCTACAAAATGGTGTCGCGCTTCGATTACTTCATCATGGCGAACCGGCGGGAAGATCTGGACCACATCGAGAAGGTCACTGGGGTGGCAGTTTCGAAATTGGCCGATCTCGAGGATGCTTTGGCGAAGGCATTTGAGAACAGACTTCGGGAAGGGATGGCGGGAGTCAAGTCGGGGCTGGCCTATCAACGCTCGCTGCATTATGAGAAGGTTTCGAGGGAGGAGGCGGAACGCGCCTTCAATACACTGTTCGGCACGCCGTCGCCCGCGACGGCCGACGCGGCGACGCGCAAGACCCTGGAAGACTACATGATGCACAAGACCGTGCAGCAGGTTGCGGAACATCACATCCCTTTCCAAATCCACACGGGATTTGAGGCCGGGAATCGCAACCACGTCGCTCGCACGAACCCCTCGCACCTGAGCGACCTGCTCAATGAGTATCCGCAGGTACGGTTTGACCTTTTCCATGGTGGATACCCCTACGGCGGAGAGTTTGCTGCCCTGGGAAAGAGCCTCGCCAACGTCTATCCCGACCTCTGCTGGCTTCACATCATCGCGCCCGGGGTTGCCAAGCGTACACTCCACGAACTGATCGAAACAGTCCCGGCCAACAAGATTCTGGGCTTTGGGGGCGACTTCTTCCATGTCGAGGGGGCTTACGGGCACGCCCAGATGGCTCGCGCCGTCACCGCAGAGGTTCTGGCGGAAAAGGTCGAACAAGGCTACCTGCGAGAAGAAGAAGCCCCGCTACTGATGGAGCGAATCCTTTATCTCAATGGAAAGGAGCTATGGTCCGCGAATCCCGCCAGCCCATCATAAAGCGGCGACTCGACGGCTGGTCCCAACGCGCATATCGGTGGTGCTTCGGTCTCCGAAGCGTGCAGCGTCAGACTTATTGCTCGTAGAGTTTCTGAAAGGCCCTCAGCAGCCCTGGATTGTCTCCGCGAATGTAGGCCGGAATATGCTCGATGGGTGCGTCGGCCTTGATAACCTGCCCACCGGTAAACTTCCTGCCCGTCCATGCATCTGTCCAGTCGGTTCCCACAGGAAGGTAAACATCGCGGCTGCGTGCCTCGTATTTTGTGATCGGAGCTACCAGCAGATCCGGACCGAAAAGGAACTGATCTTCAATCTCTGCTGTCTTGGGGTCACTTGCAAAGTCAAAGAATACAGGCCGCATCGGCGGAAGACCCTTCTGGGAAGCCAGATTCATCTGCGCCATGACATACGGCCGCAGATGCTCCCTGAGCATGATTGCTGCCCGGATATGCGGATACGTATCGCCGCCGATGGTCCACGCTTCGTTGTTGGGACGATTCCCGTGGGTGCGAAAGACCGGCGTGAACACGCCGTACTGGTACCAGCGGATCATCAATTCATGAAAGCACGGACTAGAGTTGTCCTGGGTAATGAAGCCGCCAATCTCGCTCGCTCCCCAGGGGATCCCGCTCATGGCCAGGTTAAGTCCCGCTTTCAAGTATTCCTCCAGATGCTCGAACGACGAGAAAATGTCATGGGCCGCGGGAGCGGCCCCGTAGCGCTGGCTTCCTGCCCACGAGCTGCGGCAGATGGTCACGACCTCCTTCTCACCGGCAGAGACCAGACCCTCATAGATATTCTTCTGATGCGCCACAGGGTAGTACCCATGGGCCTCCGTGGCTGGACCGATATGGTACTGAACCTGGTCGTAGTCCTGGATCTCATGGAAGTCATCGCTGGGATCCAGCCAAAAAGTTCGAATTCCCAGATCGAAGTAGTTCTGCTTCCACTTGCTCCAGAGAAACTTGGCGGCTTCCGGATTGGTCGGATCGTACTGACGCGCTCCCTCGCCCAGGAATCGGGCGCCGGGGATATTGTCTCTGTTTCCCTGAATGGGAGTGTTCTTGTAATGAATGAAAAGATCGTGGTCCCGCATGTAAGCGAAGTTTTCACTCTCCGGCACTGCGAAGATCCACGGCGAGATCATAATCCTTATGCCCAGGTCGTTCATCTCCTTAACCATGGCCGTGGGGTCGGGCCAGTACTTGGGATCCAGCTTCCAGTTTCCGGCCACGTCCCAATGAAGGAAATCGATAACGAGAACTGAAACGGGTAAGCTGCGCCGCTTGAATTCGCGCGCCACGCCGAGAAACTCCTCCTGCGTCTTGTAGCGCAGCTTGCACTGCCAGAGGCCGGACGCCCAGTAAGGAAATTCCGGCGCGTGACCCGCCACGTCGGCGTAATGCTCCATGATCTCCGCGTAGGAATCCCCGGCCGTAATGTAATAATCGAGCTGGCGGCAGCCGTAGGAAACCCAGCGGGTCCGGTTATTCCCAAACTCGACTCGACCCAGCGATGGATTGTTCCAGAGGAACCCGTAACCCTCGCTGGATACCACAAAAGGCACCACGTGCTTGACGTGCCGTTGATAGAGATCGATGACCGAACCCTTCAGATTTACTCCGCCCGTGGAGTTGAGACCCATGCCATAAAAGCGCTCGCCCTGGCGCGGCGCCAGATGCAGTTCGGATTGAAAGAGACCATCACCTAGCGGCTTGAACGTGCGCGTGCCGGGATTGTGCGCGTTCACGACGTAGTCGTACTCACTCACAATGAGTTCCTTCTTGTCGCCGATGTGCTTGAAGAACTGCAGGTGGCCCTTCTGTGTATAAATGTCGTGGATCTGCGCGGAAATCTTCCCGTTTCGAATCGTGGCTTCCGTGGGGGTGATTTCAATTTGCCCCTTGGTTTCTGAGGGAATATCCAGAGCCCAGTCTGAGGTCTGACCGCCTCCGCGCGGAACAACCCGGACCCGCAGGCCGTCATTCCCCCACGCATCGATCATCACCGTCTGGCCCTGATAGCTGTAAATGAGCCTGCCATTTTCGTTTCTCGCTCTCGTATCAAGACCTTTGGGCGTATCTGCGGCCAATGCAGGGACACACACGGTCAGAGCAACTGCGGAGAATGACAAGAAAGTTATTCCAAACGATGTTTTCATGCGAACCGCCTTCTGAGAAATTCCGCCGCGTTCTTGTTTGATTTGGCTCAAGCGCGCGGCTATCCTAACAACCTGGCGGCCCGGAAGCAATTAGGATTGCGCCGCCATCAGTCATAGGAGTTACACCTTGGATTTCCTCGTCGGGATCGTATTAACCGTTGTCGCGGCTGTGATTAATGGCAACTTCGCGTTGCCACTGAAATACGCCCGGAAATGGAAATGGGAAAATTCCTGGGCGGTGTATTCCCTCGTTGCCCTTTGTATCGTTCCCTGGGCGCTGGCGGGTTTGTCCATTCCCAAACTTTCCGAAACTTTCAGTTCACTTTCACTCTCGCAACTGG
Organism: Acidobacteriota bacterium; assembly: GCA_016202975.1. Lineage (GTDB taxonomy): Bacteria > Acidobacteriota > Terriglobia > UBA7540 > UBA7540 > JACQNR01. The sequence goes on along the minus strand of JACQNR010000382.1, from coordinate 4,095 downwards.
CAACGCCTCTGCTCTTCGGAACGGGATGGGGAATCTCTCAAGTCCTCCTCGGGATCTCGGTAGCTCGCGTGGGCATGGCGCTAACGTTCGCCATCGTTATCGGATTCTCCGCAACTTTGGGGACGTTAATCCCTCTCCTCCGCCTGAACCCGGAGTTTCTTTTCTCCGGGAAAGGCGCGCCAGTTGTAGCAGGAATTGCCATCATGCTGGGAGGGATTTATCTCTGCGCGAAAGCTGGCCGGGAGCGCGACCGCATTCGGGCAGCCGCCGCACCGCCTGCTTCCGCGTCCTCCGCGGGCGGCTCCGGCTATGGAGTCGCGTTGGCCATAACCGTCACCGCGGGAATCCTCACTCCCATGCTCAACTATGCTCTGGCCTTCGGCGAGCCCGTCCTGAAAAGGGCCGTCGAGCTGGGCGCGAGCCCCGCCAATGCCACTTACGCCGTGTGGGTTATTGCCTTGCTGGGGGGCTTGGCGGTCAACCTTTCTTACTGCCTCTACCAACTGACCCGAAACAAGACCTGGCCGGTATTTTTTGCAGGATCGTACGATTGGGTGGGAGCCGTGTTGATGGGAGTCATGTGGATGGGCTCCATCGCCCTCTACGGTGTGGGCACCACCCACCTGGGACCCTCGGGAGCCGCCATTGGCTGGGGCCTCTTTTCCATCTTCATCATCCTCGCTGCAAACCTCTCGGGAGTCATCACCGGTGAGTGGCGGGGGGTCGGAACCCGAACTGGCAGGACCCTGGCATTAGGCTTGGGCATGCTGACGGCCGCTTCCATTCTCATTGCCTGGGGAAACCGCCAGCAACCCTGAGGTCGGTAATCGTTTCTCTAAACTGTATGCGCGGGTACGGGGGAGAGGGCGGCCACTTGGCTCCCCTCCTGGTCAAGGAGGGGTAACGGAGTGGTCAGGCCATGGGCAATATTCTTGCGCCCCTAACGGGGCTGACTGACCTCGGAAAACTTCAAGCTATGGGCAAACGGAGAAAGGTCCTGTATGTAATCGGCGTTTCTGCGGCGGCCGTCCTCGCCGGTCTATGGATTGCCGCCTCCATCATCGCACGCCGTTTTGAACCCTACATTCGACAGCAGGCGATAGATTATCTGCGGACGGGATTCGAAAGCGAGGTGGAGCTGAATTCGCTTCGTGTCACCATGCCGGAAGTCTCTGCTCTGCGGCTCCTCATGACAGGTGGGCGTGGCACCCTCGCCAGTGTCAAGGGCGAGGGATTGATTTTGCGCCACAAAGGGCGTCGCGATCTGCCTCCCATGTTCGCCATTAAGCGGTTCAACTTTGATATCGATCTGGGGACGGTTTTCCGAACCCCTAAACTCGTTCCATTTCTCTCGCTGGAAGAAATGGAAATCAATGTGCCTCCGAAAGGCGAGCGTCCAGAAGTCGGCATCAACCCTGAGCAGGGGTTGCGGCAGCTCGGCGGGGCGACGGTCCTCATCCGCACAGTCGAAATCAAACGAGGCAAGCTGGTGATACTCCCCAAGGATCTGGAGAAGAAACCGCTTGAGTTTGAATTGCACCGCGTCCGGCTGGTATCGGCGGGTCTTGGAGTGGCCATGAAGTACAACGCCGAGTTGAGTAATCCGCGGCCGCCTGGGGAGGTCAGGAGCCAGGGCGAGGTCGGACCGTGGATAGCCGACGAACCCGGAAACACTCCGCTCGCGGGGGAGTATGTTTTTGAAAATGCCAACTTAGGAGTCTTTCCCGCCATCGCCGGCATTCTCCGCTCAACCGGCGATTTCGAGGGCACGCTCGATTTCGTTAACGTCAAGGGCCAGGCTTCGGTGCCCGACTTCCACCTCCGGCGGTCGGGGAACCGCTTGCCGCTTGAAGCCCAATTCGAAGTGGTCGTGGACGGCACGAACGGCAACACCGTCCTCAACCCGGTCGTCGCAAGGCTGGGCAGCACCCAGTTGAAGACCAGCGGTGGAGTGATTAAGAACAAAGGCGAATTGCGGCGCACCATCAAACTGGACGTCAACATGCCGCGAGGCGACATGCGTGATATCCTCCGCCTGGCCATGAAGGGACCCCCACTCATGGAAGGTCAGCTCGCTCTCGCGACCCACGTCCAGGTTCCGCCGCTTGACCAAAGGGTCCGCGAGAAACTGGTGGTGGACGGACAATTCCAGGTCGCGCGCGGAAAGTTCCTCCGCCCCCACCTGCAGGACAAAGTTGATTCCCTCAGTCGGCGCGGGCAGGGTCAGCCGAAGAATGAAGAGATCGACGAAGTCTTCTCGCACATGACTGGCCGATTCCGGCTCGACGATCAGGTCATCACGTTTCGGAAGCTCACCTTCGCGGTACCCGGGGCCGAGATCGACCTGGCCGGAAAATACGATCTTGCCCAGGACGCTCTCGATCTCCATGGGCACCTCAAGCTGACCGCCAAACTCTCGCAAACCCAGACGGGATGGAAACGGTGGCTGCTCAAACCCGTGGATCCCATAATGGCAAAACAGGGCGCGGGCACTTATATCGCCATCAAGGTGCAAGGCACTTCCAAAGAGCCCAAATTCGGGAGGGAGTGATTGGCGCAGCAAGAATGCGCAAACCGCTCTCGTCGCACGGCTGTAAACATCTTACCCACCCAAAGCAAATACTCCCCGGTGGAGCTCTTCGAGGCCTTACCTTAACGTACCTAACTGACTGAATCAACAGGCGATATCTATTTTTTTCGCGTGCTGGCATTCAGCTTGCTCACTACTCTATGGGCAAATTCGGTTCACCATTCTCGCGCATCTGACCTCGACCTGATTACCCATCACCTGTGAATACGGCGCAGACCCAAAAAGGAGGTGTCGTCATGACACTACGAAAAATTCTAAGGGAAACCATCTTAGTCTTCGCCCTCGTTTTGGTTGGGGGCGTCGCGCTCCACGCCAGCAACGAGATTCTGAGTGAGGTCAAATTCGTCGGATTCGGCAAAGTGGCGAAGACCTCGGGGGTTTGGATCGATGGGCAATACGTTGGTTACCTGAGCGAACTTAACGGTTCCAAAAAAGTGTTGCTCATGCCCGGCGACCACGAGGTGGTCATCCGGCAAGCGGGATACAAGGAGTTCACGCGCAGGATCACTGTGAACCCGGCTGAGAAATATGTCCTGCCCGTCTCGATGGAGAGGGACCCGAAGATCCAATATCCGTACCAGACCGCGTCAATTAAACTGTCCGTGCGGCCCAACCGCGCGGCAGTCTTTGTGGACGGACTCTACGCCGGACACGTGGATGAGTTTGACGGGCCGGGACAGGCCATGCTCGTCGCCCCCGGAAAACACCAGATCGAAATCTCGCTCCCTGGCTTCAAGCCCTTTCGTACTGAAGTCAGTTTGCTCCCTTACCAGAAGTTTGAGATCAAAACCGCCCTTTTCTACGGCTCTATCCAGGAAGCCGGCGGCCGCTTGGTCGAAAATTCGGGCGCCCAAATGGAATAACCTATCCCCCGGCGGGTCGGAAGAATGTAGCCAAGCGCCTCTTTCGACCCGCCGCGCGCGGGGCAGATCTTGTCCCGATGGTCTTCATGGGGAGCGCTGGGAGGTGAGCCCTACCGCCCCAGTTATCCCCTTCCTCTGCAATCGGGAGAGGGGCCTGGGGGAGAGGGAGGGCGTGCAATTCCCCTCCTTGCTAAGGAGGGGGTAGGGGGTAGTCACGCCACGGGCCACATTCTCCCGCCCCTGCCGGGGCGGCGCGGCTTGTAGGGGAGCCCTTCGGGCTCCCGCCAACACAAAAGCAAACGGGAGGGCCGAGCCCTCCCCTACCCTGCCCATCGCAGACATCGCAGATAGATTGATGGATGCGCCCACCCGCCTTTCTTTATTGAGCCTTCTTCCAGAACACACCGGTCCAATCAATGTGGCGCAATTCCTCCTGAACGCCGTGGGCGGCGCGATAATCCTCCACGGCTTTCCGGCAAGCGGGGATCGCGCCATAGTCGTCAACAATCACATATCCGCCTGGTGCCAGCCGTGGATAGAGATAGGTCAGGGCCTCCATCGTCGATATCATACAAATCCGCGTCGATCCGCAGAATCGCCAACTGCTGCATCGGCGCGTTAGGAAGAGTGTCCTTGAACCAT
>JACQNR010000381.1 GCA_016202975.1 Acidobacteriota bacterium | reverse complement strand
GAATTGGCTGAGAGTGGATTACATAGTGTTCGCTCTCACTTACGGAGCTGACTGACTCACCGTTGAGATCTGGGTCGATGCCCATCTTCAAAATAGTTCTTGCTCTGGCTCCGCCACTTACCGACAAGGCGGGTTATACGGCGACTGAAAGAACGGACCTTAGCGGTTGATCGGGCGCTATGTTTCTCCGCCCGATGCAATCAGGCTCTGGATGTCGTCCGGCGCCTGGGGAGTACTCTTGCAGAAAGACTGGCCGAATCCGCTGAACTCAAGGTTCCCGCTAAGCGGCTAGGTCACCCCGCTGATCTTAATTGCCCGGTGGTGGACAGGATTACCTGATATTGTAATGCTCCCTCTCCGTGGACGCGATCCTTCGATCTGTCGAGCTATTGGTCGAGACCGTCAATGGTGCGAGGTAGTCCTCGCCAGCCCGCCCTGCGATTCGGGACGGTCGGGAGGGGACGCCTTGTTGCCTGATGCGAACACTTCAGGAGCTAGGGATTCTCCTCCTCGGAGGGACCCCGCTTCGAGGCGCTACATCACCCGGCTGGAACGGACTGCACGGAGGATGAGGGGCTGGCCGGGCAGCTTCACCGGTCATGGAATGGTCATAGTTGCCTTTGAATCAAGACAGTGCGGGCTCTTACCTTGAAGTTCGGACTCGTGAGGTGTTTATGAGAAGGTCCGTCCTGATTACGGGCATTACAGGCCAGGATGGCTCATACCTGGCCGAGTTCCTTTTGGAAAAAGGTTACCGGGTGTTTGGCCTGATCCGGCGAAGCAGCACTGTAAATTTCGAGCGACTTGTGCACTTGCAGGACAAGATCGAGTTGGTCCCTGGAGATCTTCTGGATCAAAACTCTCTCATCAGTGCCCTTCAGGTCTCACAGCCCCATGAGGTTTACAATCTCGCCTCCCAGTCGTTTGTCCCCACGTCCTGGAACCAGCCCGTCCTCACGGGGGAATTCACCGCACTCGGGGTCACGAGAATTCTCGAGGCGATTCGCGTCGTTGACCCCAAAATCAAATTCTATCAAGCCTCTTCCAGCGAGATGTTCGGGATGGTGCGCCAAACGCCGCAAAACGAGGACACTCCCTTCTACCCGCGAAGTCCGTATGGGGTGGCCAAGCTCTACGGGCACTGGATTACGGTTAATTACCGCGAGAGCTACAATCTCTATGCCGTTTCAGGCATCCTTTTCAATCACGAATCTCCCCGGCGCGGCTTCGAATTCGTTACTCGTAAAGTGAGTTATGGCGCGGCGCGGATCAAGTTGGGTTTACAGCAAACGTTGAAGATGGGCAACCTGGATGCGGAGCGTGACTGGGGCTATGCTGGCGATTACGTTCAGGCCATGTGGCTGATGTTGCAGCCGCCGGCGCCCCGTGATTATGTGATTGCGACCAGCGTTACTCATTCAGTTCGACGCCTGCTCGAAATTGCGTTCGGCTGTGTGGGCCTTGATTACCGCGACCACGTGGAAGTGGACCCAGCATTTCTTCGGCCGGCGGAAGTTCACCATTTGCTGGGTGATTATGCGCGCGCCGAGCGCGAACTGGGCTGGCGGCCCAAGGTTGGCTTCGAGGAGCTTGTTCAAATGATGGTTCAGGAGGACTTGGCCAAGCTGAAAAATGCATCCCGTCCTTCTCAGAACACGGAGATCGCACCGTGAGGACCTTGGTCACAGGCGGGGCGGGTTTTGCCGGATCCCACCTCACGGAGTTTTTGCTGAGGCAGGGTCAAGAGGTCACCGTGCTGGCTGCCGAGCACGAGGATCTTGCGAACATTCGCGAATTGCTGGGCCACATCCGAGTCGAACGGGCAGACCTCCGCCACGCGCCGGCCTTGTCAAGCCTCCTGAGAAGCTGGATGCCTGTCCGAGTCTACCACCTCGCGGCTCTTTCCTCACCTTCCGAATCCGTTCGTAATCCCGGGGTTACATATGAGGTGAATTTCCTCGGAACCCTCAATCTGCTCCTCGCCTGTCGCGAACTCGTCAACGCGCCCCGGTTTCTCTTCGTAAGTTCTTCAGAGGTTTACGGACCGGTTGACGCCGCCCGGTTACCGCTGCGAGAGGATGCGCCGCGTCGCCCGACGAACCCCTATGCGGCCAGTAAAGCTGCGGGCGAGCTCCTCGCCTATCAGTTTTTCAGGTCATATGGCATGCCGATCGTTCGGGTGCGCCCGTTCAACCATACGGGGCCGCGCCAGTCCCCTTCCTTCGCTTGCTCGGACTTCGCACTTCAGGTGGCGGAAATCGAGTTGGGTTTGAGAGCTCCCCGAATTGTGGTCGGAAATCTCAATGTACAAAGGGATTTCAGCGATGTCCGCGATATCGTCCGAGCCTATCATCTGCTCCTGGAGAAGGGGGAGGCGGGCGAAGTTTACCAACTTGGCTCGGGCCGTGCCGTGGCGGTGGGGGATATTTTACGGATGCTTCAGAGCGGATGCTCCAAGAAAATCGAGATTGTTGTCGACCCCGCCCGGCTGCGACCTGACGAGAGTGTCACAGTCTGGGGCGACACCTCAAAGGCAGAAGAAGCGACTGGATGGCATAGGGAGTATCCTCTGGAGACGACACTGCGAGACCTAAGGATTTACTGGGAGCATCGTCTCTCCGCCCCACAGTCGACACCGACGGAGAGTCCGGCATTGTGACACGAGCGGCGAAATACAGAGCGACCTCGTCGTTTTGCAGCGTTGGCTCTTTTCGTGGGGCGATTCGGCCCCGAGTAAATGCGCAATGCTACTGGAAGGAGAAGCGCAAAAGCAGCTGCGGTTTCGGCGTGCACATTCATGGGAGACATAGGGAGCTTTCTCCCTGGCATTGCGATCCCGTTCTGTGCCGTTCGTCTCGCACCACCGGGTGCTGGTGGGCTGCTGCTTGATTGCACCATCAACATAAGGGACAGCTGGTTTAAGTTGGTGCGGAGGCTGCGGCGCGGCTCAAAATATTTTTCAGGCGTACCTGAGTCATCTCCGCCGGAGGTTTGTTCTGCCGGGTCGGAGTCATGCTAAAATTGCAGCCCGCAATCTGGTTGTACGACTCACGATAGCAAGATTGGCCGTAGGGAACCTGTGGTTACCGGCCACGCTGCGCATGGGGATTGGCGCGATTCGTTTTGATACTCCGCGGTTTATGCCTCGTGCACCGCGCCAGTATAGCGCGATCCCTGCAGCGGGAAGGAATGACAGCTCGCCCCATTGAGTTTGCCTCCGCGGCTTTGAACTATGGCGAAATTACGCGTGGAACTCTATTCACGAACTAACCAGATCATTATTGACGGTGTCATTTTTGCCCTCTCCTTTGCCCTGGCCTATGCCATCCGATTTGAAGGTGTTCCGGAGTGGGCATATGTCAAGCAGTTTGCCCTTTGGCTTCCCTACTTGATTGCCTTTCGGTTGTATATCAACTGGAAGCTGGGGATTTACCGTTTCATCTGGCGATACGTTTCGCTTTCCGATGCGATCGCGATCACTCGTTCAATCGCCATCGTCACGGGTTTTCTCCTCGCTGTCCGTCTCCTTTATCCTCCTTGGGCCCCCCTGGCTCCGAGATTCAAGATTTCCCTGACGGTGATCGCCCTGGAATTCCTGATGTCGCTTCTTGGCTGTCTCGGGGCTCGTGCCCTGCGGCGGATTCTCTATCAGCGCCAGGAAGAAAAAGGGCGGGATCCGAGATCGGGGCGGCGGCTTTTGCTGATCGGGGCGGGACGGGCCGGGGTCACGGTGGCAAGTGAGCTGGCGCCCCGCTCTGACGTCAGATTGGTAGGGTTCTTGGACGACGACCCGAAGAAGATCGGCAGGTTGGTCAATGGAGTCGCGGTTTTGGGACCCTTGGACATGATGTCCTCGGTCGTATACAAGCACGAAGTCGAGGAAGTTGTAATCTGCATTCCTCGAGCCCAGCGGGCCACGCTGAAAAAGCTCTGGGCTTTGGCCGAGAACACCAACGTCCGCATGAAGATTGTCCCCACCCTCGAGGAGATTTTGCATGGGAAGGTGAATATCGCCAGCTTTCGTGACGTTCAGATGGCCGATCTGCTTGGTCGCGAAACCGTGGACTTCGCCTCCGGCGGCGCGGATATTGCTCCCGTATATCGGGGGAAGCGCATCCTGATCACGGGCGCAGGTGGATCGATTGGGGGGGAGCTTGCCATACAACTGATGGAGGTTGGCCCCCAGCGATTGGTTCTTCTGGACAAAGATGAGAACGGCCTCAACGATGTCTATATTCGTGTCGCGGCTAATTCGGACGGTCATGTCGCATACCCCGTGGTGGCCGACATCCGGTCCGTCGAGAGATTGCGCGGCATCTTCGAAACCTTCCAACCTGAAATTGTCTTCCACGCCGCCGCGCACAAACACGTTCCCCTCATGGAGATGAACCCTTGCGAGGCCATTCTGAACAATGTGGGCGGGACGCGGAACCTGGTGGAACTGTCGAAGGCCGGCGGGGTCTCACGATTCATCTTTATCTCGACCGATAAGGCGGTCAAGCCCGTCTCCGTCATGGGAGCCAGCAAGCGCGTCTGCGAATTGATTGTCCAAACGCGGGGATGCGACAGCGCGACGCGATTCGCCTGCGTCCGTTTCGGCAACGTGATGGGCAGCCGCGGCAGCGTGATTCCATTTTTTCAGCAGCAGATCGCGCGGGGCGGCCCGGTGACCGTCACTCACCCGGAAGTGCAGCGCTTTTTGATGACAATTCCTGAAGCGGTGCGGCTGGTGATTCAGGCCGGAACTCTCGGCGCCTCGGGTGAGATATTCGTTCTGGATATGGGCGACCCGATTCCGATCCTTGATCTGGCGCGCGACTTGATTGAACTTTCGGGATTGCGCCTGGGACATGACATTGAGATTGAGACCACCCAACTGCGCCCTGGCGAGAAACTCATCGAGGAATTGATCGATAGTTCCAGCGAGAAGCTGGCCCTGACGAGCCTGGAGAAAATTCGGGTCGTCCAGGGTCCTTCCATCGACGGTGCGACATTCAACCTTCGTCTCGGCGATCTCGAGGAAGCAGCCCGCTGCCAGCAACCGCAAAGGGTCTATGAGGTGCTGCGCAAGTTGAATATCGGCTTCAATCCTGCGGCGGCGCCTTTGACCGGTGGGCGCCAGGCTACAGGGAATGAGGCAGTCTCGACGCAAATCCAAACGGCGACCGGGTCTTAAGACAGGCTGGGAATCAGGTGAAGGAGTATCAATGAAGGGCGTCATATTGGCCGGAGGTCTGGGCACGCGGCTGTTGCCGTTGACGCGGGTGACGAATAAGCATCTGCTGCCCGTTTACGACAAGCCAATGATCTTCTATCCGATCCAGATTCTGGTGAACTGCGGGATCACCGATATCCTCGTCGTGACCGGGGGCGGGAATTCCGGCGACTTTCTGCGCCTGCTCGGTAACGGGAAGGTGTTTGGCCTGAAGCACATTAACTACACCTACCAGGAAGGAGAGCAGGGCATCGCCGACGCCCTCCGCTTGGCTGAGCACTTTGCCGACGGGCAGCCGATCTGTGTGGTTCTTGGTGATAACGTGATTGAGACTAATATTGTCTCGGCGTACCAAGCGTTTAGAAAGGAAGGCAAGGGAGCGCACATCATCCTGAAGGAAGTGCCCGACCCCGAGCGCTTTGGCGTCCCGGTGTTCGATGGCGACCGCATCGTGGCCATCGAGGAGAAGCCGAAGCAACCCAAATCGCCCTATGCCGTGATTGGGATCTATATGTACGACGCGACGGTATTCGACAAGATCCGCAAGTTACGGCCCTCGGCCCGCAATGAATTCGAAATTACTGACATCAACAACCAGTACCTCGCCGAAGGATTGTTGGCTTACAGTACCCTCAACGGCTGGTGGACGGACGCCGGAACTTTTGAGTCGTTGCGGCGAGCTACCAACCTGGTTGCACAAGGCGGCGCCAACAAGACGGACGTGGCGGGTACCATCTGATTGCCGGTCCTCCAGCCTTGACTCTGTTCTTCTGCGATCTACAGCTTGAAATGGTCTGAGAGGGGAGAGGCCATCCATTCGGCGTAGGACATGGCCGTTCGGTCCTTCTTCGAGAGAATGGGGGGTGTGACGCCGGGCCATTCGACTCCAATATCAGGGTCATCGAAGCGAATGCCGGCCTCGCCTTTGGGATTGTATAAGGACGTACATTTGTACTGGATGTAAGCGCATTCGGAAGTTACGCAGAGACCCCTTGCGAAGCCAGCCGGCGCCCAGACAAGCCGCCTGCTTTCGGACGATGCTTCGATACCGAACCATTTCCCCCGCGTCGGGGAGTTCTTACGGATATCGACCGCAACTAAAAAGGCGCTGCCTGTGACCACACGCATGAGCTTCGCCATGGGCGGATCCCATTGAAAATGCAGCCCTCGAATAACCCCTCTCGTGGAGAAAGCCTGGTTGTCCTGGACAAACTCTCCGGGCAGTCCAAGTTGCCGGAATATGTCAGAGCGGAAAGTCTCCATGAAGTTTCCGCGCTCATCGTGAAATGCGTCTGCCACCAGGGCTACGACGTCGCCAAGATGTGTTGACTCAATATGAAATCCCATTTCCCCTTTTCTGTCCTTCCTTAAGCCTTACAGGCGTAGTTCCGACCTTCTCCCGCTGCGCTATGCCCAAACTTGGCGGATATTTTGAACGCAGAATTTTAGCGAAATCCGACCCGACCGTCCAAAGAATATGCCGGACAGGCGTGTCGCAAATGAATCGGCACTTTTTAGCGTTTTCGTTAATTCGCGGAGGCGGCCCTGGATCCCCTTTCCGCGGGGAAGCGGGCTCTGTATGGTAATATGACTTCTCGCCCGAGTCGCGTAACGCAAACGGCAGACGGTCACGTCCAAGCTATCTGACGACGCAGATCTTTAGAGCATCTGCCACCTCGAAGGGGAAAGGAGTTGTGTGGAAGCCTCGCCGTCACCGGTCTCTGTTTTCTTCCCAGCGTTCAATGACGCCGAGAGCCTGCGTGTCCTGATCCCGAGAACCATGGAAACGCTGCGAACGATCAGCCCGGATTTCGAGGTGATCGTCGTGGACGACGGCAGCACGGACAATTCTCCCGAAATCCTGCAGGAAATGCGGGGACGCTTTCCCTCTCTACGCGTCGTTCGCCATGCGGTAAACCGAGGTTATGGAGCGGCGCTGCGAAGTGGTTTTCAAGCTTCGTCTAAGCCGCTGGTGTTCTACACCGACGGCGACGGGCAATACGACGTTTCTGAACTCAAGAACCTGGTGGCGCGCCTGAGCGATGACGTGGACGTTGTGAATGGCTACAAGATTCAGCGGGCGGACACACTTTCCCGGCGCTTGCTCGGGCGTATTTACCGGGGGCTGGTGCGATTCCTATTCGGCCTCAAGGTGCGGGACGTGGATTGCGACTTCCGTCTCCTCCGCCGCAGGGTGGTTGAGGCGATTCCGCTCACGTTCTCGAGTGGTGCAATCTGCGCCGAATTAATGACCCAGATTGAGCGGGCCGGGTTTCGGGTGGCGGAGGTCCCCGTTCACCACAACCCTAGGCTGACCGGGAAGTCCCAGTTTTTCCGCCTGGGGCCCGTCTTGCACATGGTGTGGGACGTTCTTGTGCTCTGGCTCCGCCTGGAATTGTTCAAGCGTGGGCCAGGGATTGCGGCAGGCGGTACGGCGACCGCGCCAGCAGCCGCAAGTCCGCGCCCCCCATTTCGCGGTGAACTCGATTGAGGAGTTAACTTGATTCCCTTCCTTGATCTACAGCGTGAGTATCAGAACATCCAGGCAGAACTCGAGCCTGTAGTTCAGAGGGTTCTGGCGAGCGGTCAATACATCCTGGGTGACGAAGTTCGTGTCTTTGAGCTTCGCTGGGCGAAGTACTGTGGAGTCCGGTACGGAGCCATGGTAGCCAGCGGGACCGACGGTCTGACACTTGCACTGGAAGCTTCCGAAGCTATCCACTCCGGAGCGGGGGACGAGGTCATCACCGCGGCTCACGGCAGCCCTTACACGGCGCTGGCCATTCTCCGCGCGGGCGCACGCCCCGTGTTTGCAGATATTGATGCCAAAACGTGGCTCGCTTCGCCGGAGACGATCGAGCCCGCCATTACTCCCCGCACGCGCGCCATCATCCCTGTGCATCTATATGGCCTCGTGTCCGACATGGCAGGCATTATGAGGCTGGCGCGAGACCGAAATCTGGTGGTCATTGAGGATGCCTGCCAGGCGCACGGGGCTCGTTTCCAGGATCGGGGCCAGTGGCGCAAGGCGGGAAGTCTTGGGGATGCCGCTGCGTTCAGTTTCTACCCCACCAAGAACCTGGGCTGTTTCGGCGACGCGGGTTTCATTGCCACGGATGACGAGGAGTGGATGAATCGCGCCCGGATGCTCGCGCAGGGGGGCCAACACGAACGAGACCATACACTCTCAGCCGGTCATAATTCACGCGGAGACGAACTGCAGGCGGCCATACTGAACTGCAAACTCGCACACCTGGATGAATGGAATGACCGGCGGCGCAAGTTGGCTGGCCTTTATCGTCAGAGACTCAAATTGCCGGGGATATGTTTTCAGCAAGTGCCAGAAGCCGTTGAGCCCGTTTACCACCTGTTTGTAGTCCGCCACCCTCAGCGCGATGCTCTCCGGGCCTATCTTCGCGAGCGCGGTATCGAGGCGCTGATTCACTATCCGGAGGCGGTCCACCTCCAGCCGGCGTTCCTGCAGCCGGGTCAGCCTGCCTTGGCGGAAGCGGAACGTGTCGCGGCTGAGGTTCTCTCGCTGCCTCTGCATCCCTGCTTGTCCGATACCCAAGCCGAGGAAGTGGCCGATACCATAAACGAATTCGCGGCGGTGCGGGTCTAGCATGGCTTTTGAACCGGGGGAATTGCGGACGAACGCACGGTCAAGGGCAACACAAAGCCCACTTCATGTCCTCACCAATACCTTCGCCCCCAAATAGATTGAACGTGCCGCTCGGGCGCGAGGAGCAGGGCCGGCTGCGACGCATTTATCTCGAAACCGCGGGAGTCGTTGCACTGAGTTTGGTTTGCCTGATTCCTTATTTTCATCTTCCCATCAGCGATCCGGACGAGGGGATTATCGCTTGCGGAGCGGAAAGGATTCTGGGCGGCCAGGTTCCGTACCGGGACTTCTTCTCGGAACTGGGGCCAATCTCGTTCTATCTGCACGCACTCTTTTTCAAGCTGGGCACTATCAATATCACTTCAATGCGCCTCACCGTGTGGCTTCTTGGGGGCGCGACCGCCGGACTGCTTTATATCCTTGCCAGGAAAATTCTGCGACCGCTCTGGGCGGTGGTGGCGGCAACCATCTTGCCACTGGTTTGTTATCCGACGGTTTACCGGGTCAGCCATCACTGGTGGGCTGATTTTTTTCTGCTTTTGACGGTTCTTGCGCTGAGCGCCAGCCTGGCGTGCGAGCCCGACCAAGTGAGTGAGCCACGGTCACTATGGTGTGCGTTGGCGGGCGCCTTGGCGGCGACGGCGCTACTCACGATGCAGACCAAGGGGTTTTGGGCCATCCTGATGGGGCTATTGTTTCTGTGGACGGAGCCCTGGTTCAGCGCCAGAAGAGAGTATCGCTTTCGGCGGGTCTTGTTCTTCTTGGGCGGGGCGGCGGCTGTGGTCGGCTTGATGGCAGCCTATTTCGCTGCGCAAGGTGCGCTGGGAGCGTGGATGGATGCGAATCTCGTTTTCCTTTTCACCAATTATCGCGCCTATCTAGACGTGCCCCAGGCTTCGTCAATTCAAATGATCATTCACATCGGAGGGCTCGCTTCCCGTCAGTTCTCCGTCCATTTCTCTCTTTATTTCATTGGCTACCTATTCTTCGTCTTTGTCGCGCCGGTTGTCGCCTTGGGGGGAACCGCCGCAAGTCTCATTGCCACTCGGCGCAATCCGCCATTGGAATCAACGTTCGTCTTCCTGTTGTTTCTCCAGGGTGCCGCAACCTTCATTTCGGAATTTCATTCCCCTGACGTCGCACATCTCGTGTGGGGTTCGCCACTTTTGCTGATCCTATTTGTTTATCAGTGGGAGCATCTCAGTGTGGACGCTCATACCCTGAAGCGGCCACTTCAGATCGCGGGGGTAGGGGTGATGGCGCTCGTGCTACTCACTGCTGGCCGGAAAGCCATCATCATGTCAGAAATCGATGGCCGGGTTGAGACGCGCCGCGGAGTGCTTTACGTTTCTCACGACGAGTCAACTCATACTCAAGCCATGATTGACGCGATCCAGCAAAGAGTGCCGCCCGGCGGAGAGACCTTCTTTTACCCTTACATGGCGGAGATATACTTCCTGACCGCGACACGCAACCCGACCCGGCACGATGTCCTCCTTCAGGACTTTCACCGCCCCGAGCAGATCGCGGAGGCGGTTGCCAATTTAGAGCGGGCCCGCCCCGCGTACGTGTTTGGTTTCGACCGGATCCAGTTATTGACGGTCCGCCCACACTTTCCCGACGACGTGCCCGATATGATTCGTCCCCACCCTGTGGGCAAGGCGCTCGCGGCCCCCGGGAGTGGTTACCAGCTTGAATCGATAGTTGAAGATATGGAAGTGTGGGCTCGAAATCCATGACGCCGGACGAATATAAGTATCTCTACGAACTTGAGGGACACCACTGGTGGTTCGTGGGGATGCGCAAGGTCGTCGCCGCGCTGCTCGACGGAGTGCCTCACGGCGAGCTGCGGCATATTCTAGACGCCGGTTGCGGTACAGGACTGATGATGGCGTGGCTCCGGCGCTATGGGAAGGACGCCGCCGTGATCGGGATGGATTATGACTCTCACGCGGTGCGGTTTACCTTGGCCCGGGGAGAGAAATTCGTCGTCCTGGGTTCGATCGCCGCGATACCTTTCCCGGCAGAATACTTTGATATGGTTACCTCATTCGACGTGCTCGACAGCATTCCAGTCGCGGAGGCGCGGACACCCTTTGCGGAACTAGGCCGCGTCTTGAGGCCGGGAGGGTTGCTGCTCGTCCGCGTACCGGCGTTTCAGTTTCTCTATTCGCAACACGACCGGGCTGTCTATACGGAACATCGCTACACCGCGAAGGAACTCCGCGCCCGGCTGGGGGAGCAAGGACTGAGTGTGGAACGAGTGACCTATGCCAACTCGATCCTCTTCCCAGTCGTGTTCTTGTGGCGGTGGTTGACGCGCTCGGACCGCGCTGACGCGCGATCCGACGTCAGGCCGCTCCCCAAGCCGCTGCGCTGGTTGAATCCCTTGTTGACGCCTCTATTCTCCATCGAAGCGGCCTGGCTGAGATTTTTTCCTTGGCGTCTGCCTTGGGGAGTTTCCGTGCTCGCTGTGGGCAGGAAACCCGAGATGCACCGCGGGACTTGAGGGCGAAGAATATTCCCGTGTTTTCACCTTCGACGAAACGATCGGATACCTTGCTGCTGGGCCTGGCCCTGCTGGGGTACTTGGCCTGTTCTCTGGTCATGCTCACCCACTGGCCCATACCGGACATCGACGAGGCGATGTTTTCCAACCCCGCTTTGAATCTGATTCAGCATGGTAATTTCGGGTCGAGCGCGATGGCGGGCGTTTTCGGCATGGGGAGGGTGACCTTCTGGTTTCTCCCCTTGTACCCTCTGCTTCTCACGCTTCCCATTCTGGCGTTCGGGTTTCATCTTTGGTCCGTGCGTCTGCTCAGCGTCATCTTGGGTCTGGCGATGCTGGTGCTTCTTCACCGCCTCAGTCGGGCTCTCGGGGCCACGGAAAGAGCCGCGGCGCTCCTCGTCCTGTTGCTCGGGACGGACTATTTCTTTCTCAGTGTGACGAGATTTGGTCGCATGGAAGCCCTACTTGGCTTTCTGCTGATGGCGTTCCTGCTTTGCCTCGAACGAGCCCGGAAGTCACAGAGCCGGAAGTTGTTTCTATTATCGGGAGTTCTTTCAGGACTTTCGCTTCTTACGCATCCCCTGGGCGTTGTCACGATTCTCGCACTCCTGGTTTGGTGCTTTCCGGAAAAACGCGGGCCGGATGAGCCGTGGGGCTGGCAAACCTCGATGAAGCAGGTTGCCATGGCCGGGATCGCCATGGTTCTGACGCTTCTGCCCTATGTCGTGTTTATAGTGCACGAGGGCATGGGCGAGTTCTGGCAGCAGATGGTCATCTATCAGAGATATTGCTACGTTCGGCAGGGCTTCTGGGGAGGTCCGTTACACCACGCGGAGGATTTGTGGCGGCTCCTGCGAATGACGATCACCTGGGAATTCTTCTTCGCCAGAGTGTGCCTTGTGGCGTGGCTTGCCTGGCCCGGCCGGACTTCCCGCAAACTGACTTTGCTTGTCGTCCTGACCGTTGTCCTGATGGTATTCGTATATCCCAGTACATATATCAATTACTGGGTTCCCGCAGTGTATATCTTCCTGGCCATATCGGCCGCAACAGGAAAACTGTCAACTGCGCCTGCCGACCCCAACCGATGGTCTGCGCGCATCCATCAAGCGGGTGTAGCCATGGCTTTTTTGACTCTTCTCGCGAGCAGCTTATTTGCCTTTTCCTACTGGTTACGATTCTTCTGGAATTACGATCCGGACCAATCGCTTGCCCAATTGCACTCATTGGTTGAAGAAAAGGCGCCCGGTAGGCGGCGGATTCTGGGGAGCCCCACCTTTCTGTTCGCCTTCCCGGAAAAAGATTTCCATTCTGTTTTTGCAGTTGCCTCGGCGATTGACCTTCGAGGCCTCTCCTGGCGGGAGGCGCTTTCTGAGGTTTCGCCGGAAGTCATCATCGTAGACAGCCAGCTCGCATCCGGTGTCTGGCCGGCTTTTTCTGCGCCTCCCGATGGCCTGCAGGAATTCCTTCGGCTGCACGGCCATTTTCTGGGGGCGGTCAAAAGCCCATTATCCACTACGCCGACCGACGCCGAGGTTTATGCGCTCGACCCCGCCGTCTTTCAGAGCAGGGAAGTGCTGCAACAGCCGAAGGCGGTTATTCAACCATCCAACTCGTCCACGCCATGAGTTGGCCCTTCATGTCCCATATGCCCGGCATGCAGTTCTTCAGTGATCCCCTTTATCCTTTTCCTTTGGAGGCGTCGACGAAGTTTCCTCCGGATTCATCATTGCCGATTGCACCTGCGCCGCAATTGCGGCCGCGAGGATTTCGTTCCCTCGCGGTCCCAGGTGCATCCAGTCGATGTAGATGGGTTCGCGGACATCGTCGAATAGGTGACCCAGGAAAACAAAGTTTCCCGACGCCTTGGACCGGTTCTCTGCCTCCTGGTAAACCGCGCGGAGTGCGACGTACATCTCACTTTCTGAGTTATCCCTATCCTGCGAGACCGATTCCTCAAACAGGGCTTGTTCGAAGGGGTCGAGCGGCTTCTTTCCATACAAGAGCATGGGCTGCCAGAAAAACCACGTCTTGAATCCATATTTCTCGCCCAAATTGCGGGCAATGGCGATGTTGGCTTCATAGTTATCTACGGTCGCCTTGGTTTGGGGAGAAGGGCCGGCTCCTTCGGAGTTGGACGGTTCAAGCCGCTTGCGAAGAGCCCGGACGAGGCGTAGGAAGTTCGATTTCTCCTTGAGCTTTGACCAAATGCTGCCCCCCGTTTCAAATGCCATTTTGATTGGAAGGAAATAGTTGTGACTGCCCGGTAAACGAACCACTCCGCCCACGTACGCGTCGTTGACACCGTCGCAGAAAATCACGATGGCGGGACGGTAGCCGACTTTGAGCTCTTGAATAAGAAAAATCAGTTCCTGGCTTGTAACGTAGGCGTCTACACCAAAATTGGTGACTTCCACACAAGCTTTTCCCGCGGCATTGATTTGGCGTGCCAACTGGGACGGCATTGTTTCCGAATCCGGTGCGCCCAAGCCCCAAACGGTGGACCCGCCAAATACCCACACGCGGAAGGGAGGGTGTCCAGAGCAGGCGGAATTCGTCGCATTAACGGTCCGGCGCAATACTCCTAATTCGGTCTGGTCGTTATTCACGAACTTGCCCTTCCATTTCACCATTCCCCACACCCGAAAGGGCTCGTAGGGATACGACAACCGGGCCAGCCGCTGTCTTTCCAGGGTCCAGAACTCGTCGGCCCAATCCATTCCGGCGTATGCCGTGCCGGCGCTCATCTGGTCTATCCACTTCTGGTACGAAGCACCGCCGCCCATTCGCTCCGTCCAAACATCGCTGGGAACCCTGATGAATTGTTTCCCGCGGGCGTCTGGAGTGCGCGCTTGCGCTGAGCCTACGGTTTTCACTTTGAGCGTCTGGTCGGGCGAGGGCAGTCTCCTATACACCCTCCACACAAGCCAGGAGCCACCTTCGACGGCCCCAAGCATAAAAGTTAGGCAAAACACCGCGTATCCTAGGACCGCGAAGAATTCCTTGAACGGTACTACGGCAGGTTCCGAATCGGGATCTCTGTTCACGACTCTCCGATGTTACGAAGGTGTGCAATGGCAACGCCAAATCAATTCCGGAGTTCCATTCTCGCAACGCCCACGAAGGAGAACGCCTTCAGGAATCTTTAGCGCGGCAAAGTTCCGGAGCTATTGGCAGGCGTCACGGCGTGTCTGCCGGCGCCCGCGTGCGGGTCACGCGGCGGCGCTTGAATTGCAGCCGCAATCGACGCCGCAACCATTTCGTTGCCGCGCGGCCCGACGTGGAATTCGTCGACGTACAGGTCTTCGCTCGCCTGGTCGAAGATCCGGCCGAGGAAAACAAATTCGCCGGAGGATGCGGCGCGGCGTTCGGCTTCTTCGTAGACGGCATGAACGGCCTGGAGGAATGCACCCGATTGGCAAAAGCTCTTCTCGAGAGGGGTGAGAGGTTTCTTCCCGTAATAAGGACTCGGATGCCAGAAGAAGTGGACCACGAATCCGTAGGAGCGTGCCATCTCTTGCGCGAAGTGTAAGTTCGTCTCGTAGTTATCGAGCGTTCCCCTCCCCAGCGCCACCCAGTCCGACGGTGACTTCTCCCCTTGGAGCCGGGCTTGGGCTTGAAGCTCAACTTTGGTTACACCTTGAAGCAAATATGAGCGCCGAACCAGGCTGGGCCAGCTGAAAAGCTGGCTTTCGTATTTTGATTTGATTTCGAAGAAACCCAAATGTGTCGCGGGCAGGGCGGGATAGTAGGCGCCGGCGTATGCGTCATTCACTCCGTCGTAGAAGATGACGATGTCGGGCCGGCGGCCGGCTTTCAATTCCTGTACCAAGTAAACTATTTCCTGGTTTGATACATATCCGGAAACGCCCAGGTTGAAGACCTGAAAACAGCCGTCCGCGTTGACGTTCAGCATTCGAGAAAGGTCAGAGGGGATGGTGGCGCTGTCGGGTACACTCATTCCCCATGCCGTTGACCCGCCAAGGAACCAGACCTTTCTCGTGACCCGACCCGCGCAGCCGGGATCCAGCGAATTCACTGTCCTGCGCAGGAGGCCCATCTCTGTTTCTTCCACGTTAACGTATTTTCCCCGCCAGCGCGGTCCACCCCACACGCGAAACGGCTCGTAGGTGCCCACCGTCCTTTGTTCTTCTGTGAGTCGAGCCCGTTCGTCCCTCCAGAATTCTTCCGCCCACGGGTATCCGTCGTAGGCTGGGCTGGCTGTGGATGCCTCCCAAGCGTCCGAGAGCAACCAAGGTCGGCCGTGCGTCAACCCACGGCGCCTCTTGATGCGCTCTTGGTAGTCTGGGCCGGCGCGGCGAAGGGGAGAGTGAGCGTCCCAGTAGAGGTTTAAGGCGGCCCAGGCACCCGCCTCGGCCAATCCTACGATCAAAAGGCAACAGATCCCGGCGTATCCGAAAACCGCGAGAAGTTTCGGGAATGGCACCAGCCCCGGTTGTTTAAGATCATGAGGCATTGTTCTCCTGCGGAACGCCCGCCCCCTTCCGGCCAGGCCAGTTTGGCTTATATTGTCAAAATCCTTTCCTTGCGCGCAGAGGGAGGATCAGTTTGCAGGCCAGGCGGGCCCTAAAATAGCGTATAGATGAACGGCCCGACGCTCGATGCCTGTCCAATCACCAGCAAGATCCCGACAAGCAGGATGGCCATGGCCAATGGAATGAGCCACCAGAGTTTCCGGTGCCACAGGTACTCCAGGAATTCCCCGAAAATGCCGAAGCGACCGACAAACTCTGTAATGAAACTCACTGAGCTTCCCTCATTTCCTGATGACGCAATTTTCCATGACCAGCACATCCAGCCCGCTGTTTCGAAAAGTCTTGAGCGCATCGGCGGGGCTGGCCACGATCGGCTCGCCGCGCAGGTTGAAACTGGTGTTCATCAAAATGGGAATCCCCGTGGCTTCCCCGAACAACTCAACCAGGCGGAAGTATTGCGGGTTCCATTCCCTGCGCAGGGTTTGAACGCGTCCCGTCCCGGCGTGGTTCACCGCCGGAACAAGATTACCAGTCTCGTTTTTCCAAGGCAATACGAGCAGCATAAAGCGCGCCGGATAGTGCCGCTTCGGGGCGGCGAATCCCGCGAAAGCATCCGCCGCTTTCGATTCCGGCATCACCGGTGCGAAAGGGCGAAAGGGCTCGCGATATTTGATTTTCGCATTGACGATTCCTTTCATCTCGGCACGGCGGGGGTCGGCGAGGATGCTGCGGTGGCCGAGGGCGCGGGGCCCCCATTCGAATCGCCCTTGCATCCACCCGATGACTCTGCCGGCAACAAGATCTTCGGTAAGATGGCAGAGCATCTCCTCGTCATCTTCGAACACTTCATGCGGGACTGCGTTCTGCTTCAGAAAATCGGAAATTTCTGAGGGCGTATAGCCCTGGCCGAGCGAGGCGTGCTCCATCACATATTGGCGAGGCTGGCCCAGAAGCACGTGCCACGCATACAGGGCAGCGCCGACGGCGCCTCCGGAGTCTCCCGCCGCGGGTTGGATAAACAGGTCCTCAAATCCGCTTTCTCGAAGGATGCGACCGTTGGCCACGCTGTTCAGGGCGACGCCTCCGGCCATACACAGCGCCTTCTTCCCCGTTTGACGGCAAAGATACCGGGCCATTTTGAGCAGAATGTCCTCGGTCGCAGATTGAATGCTGGCCGCAACGTCGGCGTAATACTGGCTCGACCGGATTTCCGCTTCCCGGCCTGCAAACGCCGCCTCAGCATCCGGTGGTATGAACTCCGAATCGGGGTCCCGCGGCTCTCCGAATAGTCGAGTGAACTCCTGCGAGAAGGACTCCCGGTCCGAGCGGTGGTAGGAGAAATATTTCATGTCGAGATGGAAGCTGCCATCTTCCGAGACGCGCAGAAGTTTATGGACTTTGTCGAGGTACCGCGGCTTTCCGTAGGCGGCCATCCCCATGACCTTGTACTCTCCTTCGTTCACTTCAAAGCCGAGGAAGGCAGTGAAGGTAGAGTAGAGCAGGCCCAGGGAATGCGGAAAGCGGATTTCGTGAGTCAGGTTTATCGCGTTCTCACTCTTGCCGTCCCAGTTGGCTGTCGCCGCTCCCAGAGCGGTCGTGGTCCACTCGCCGACGCCATCCACCGTCAGGATCGCGGCATCCCGAAACGGCGAACAAAAGAAAGTGCTGGCGGCGTGCGAGGTGTGATGGTCCGCAAAGAGGAGCTTGTCCGATGGCAGGCCGAGATGCTTCCGCAAGGAACTCTTGATCCAGAGTTTCTGGTCGAACCAAGCGACCATCGCTTCCGAGAACGCCGAAGCGGAGCGAGGAAACGTGCCAACCGCGGTGGTCAGGATCCGTTCGAATTTCACCAGGGGCTTTTCGTAAAAGACCGCGTAGTCAATGTCGCGGGCCGTGATTCCCACATGGTCGAGGCAGAACTGGATGGCGCGAAGGGGGAATCCGGAATCGTGCTTGATTCTGGAAAAACGCTCCTCCTCGGCCGCGGCTACCAGAACGCCATCCTGCAGCAGAGCCGCCGCCGCATCGTGGTAATAGCAGGAGACGCCGAGGATATTCACTAGAACTGCCTCCGACCGTCCTCGACAGTGGGGGAGCCGCTCTCCCGAGGTTTCCACGAGGACGCAATAGCCCCACCCCCAATATCCAGAGGGTCCCCAAGCAAGCCGACTAATAAACCAAATGGAGCGAAAGCAAAGTAGTACACGGCCCTGAGGATGAGCCGGCTTTGAAATCCTGCGACCTCGGCGGCAAATGCCCTCCACCGGCCCCACGGCTTGGGGGTTTCCGCAGTCGCGATCGGGGCATTTGGGTTATTCCGTGGGCCTGCAGACACACCGCGCGACTCCTTCTGTGGACGCTCTCCGCCTGGGATTGAACTCTGAAGTCGATGGAGGAAATATGAAGCAAAAAGTCCCACTGTGAGCCAAATTGCCAGAGTGAGCGCGGACGCAATCCGCAACCGGTAGGTAAGAAGCGCGCCGGCCCAACACAAGGCGATGATGATGACATCGACAAGACCCGGGGACGCGGTGCGGTTCAGTTGGCCGTCCCTCGACCGCGTTCCCAGGACGGCGCCCGACGAAACTGCCACCATCGCCACCACCAAACAATAAAAAGCGCGAAGCAAGTTTGGCCCTCCTCTGCACGACTCCACGAATGTTCATCTTAAGAGTTTCGAGCCATTATTCTATCTCCGAATCCGCGTTGCGATGTGCGAATTGAACAGGCCCCAGGCTCCGGTCCGGCGATATCGCCGAACTCCTCCATGGCAACTCAACCTTCTGGCCTCGCCACCCCTGGGCGCTCGACTGATTCATCGGGCGGGCACAACTTGTTGCCTTGGGACCAACGTCGCGTGATATGATGCGACCGCTCAGGCTTGCATTCAGAGCTTAAGGAGCCAACTGGCATGAAAATTCTGGTAACCGGGGGGGCCGGGTTTATCGGCTCAAATTTCATTCGCCACATTCTCCGGACGTATCCCCGCTACGCCGTGCTGAATCTCGACAAATTAACCTACGCCGGAAACCTCGAGAACCTCGCCGACCTGGAATCGAACCCGAACTACCAGTTCATAAAAGGGGATGTTTGTGTCAGCGCGGATATTGAGTCAGCGCTTCGCGGAGTCGATGCGATTGTCCACTTCGCCGCCGAGAGCCACGTGGACCGAAGCATCGCGGACGCTCGGGCATTCGTTGAGACCAACGTCCAGGGAACTTACAACCTCATGGATTCGGCGCGACGAAACCGCGTGGGGCGCTTCCTATATGTGTCGACCGACGAGGTTTATGGCAGCCTCGCGCCGGGTGACCGTGCCGACGAAGGATTCCCGCTCGCGCCCAATAGCCCTTACGCCGCGAGCAAGGCGGCTTCGGACCTTCTGGCGCGCAGTTTCTGGCATACCTACGCTTTTCCGGTCATCATTACTCGAGCGTCCAACAACTACGGTCCATACCAGTTTCCGGAGAAGCTCATCCCGTTGATGATCACCCTCGCCCTGGAGGGAAGCAAGCTGCCCGTCTATGGCGACGGCTTGAACGAGAGGGACTGGATCTTTGTGGAAGACCATTGTCGGGCGCTCAGCATCGTCTTGCATGATGGACGCGGGGGAGAAATATACAACATTGGTTACGGGCAGCCGGTTTCGAACCTCACCGTGGTGCGCCAGATCCTTCGTATTTTGGGGAGGACCGACGAGGCGATCGAGTTTGTCACCGACCGCCCCGGCCATGATCGCAGATATGCCCTCAACGCGGCCAAGATCGAGCGGGAACTCGGGTGGAAGCCGGAAGTGGGTCTCGATGCGGGTCTCATCAGGACGGTTGAGTGGTACCGCAGTCATCCCGATTGGATCCAAGAGGCAAAGAGCGGAGAGTATCGTGAGTACTACGAGCGGTTCTACGTGAATCGTGGCACATCTCTCGCGGAGATTTGAGGCCCCGTGCGTACTCTGTTAACCGGAAATTAAGGTAAGCTCGGGCAGGATTTCAGGGCCCTGGCGGCGCCGCGGCATGAGATTGTGCCCCTGGATCTTCCGTAAGTAGATTTTACCCATGCCTCTGCTGGGAGCCGATACTTCGCAACCGCCGAGCTGAAAGCGGTCATTCACGCCGCCTTCACAGCCGCAGATGAGTGCCAACGCTGCCCGGAGACGGCATTCGTCGTCAATGCGGAAGGAACACGCAACGTGGCTCGGACTGCACTTGGTCCGCGAATCCCGATGTTTTACATCAGCGCGGATTATGTCTTCGATGACCGCAAAGCGGGAGCCAAATTACGAAGAATATGCTCCTAATCCCTTGGGGACCTACGGGAGGAGCAAGCTCGAGGGAGAGAAAGCGGCGTCGCATTTGCTGAATTGAGCTAGGGAGCTTGTTTAAAATCCCATGACTGAGTTAATGCCATGAACAGGGCAATAGAGATAATTCTCGCTCTCAGCATTGTCGGGGGGACGATGGCGTTTGGAGGCGTTCAGACCATCACATTTTCAATCATGGAAGTCGTGGTCTTCACGCTCATGTTTGCCGTCCTCATCGGACAAACTCAGAAGGGCGAAATCCGGCTGCCTCTTCCCATTTGGCCTATCCTCTTCGTCGCCTTCGTGGCATTCCAGTTGATGCCAGTTCCGGTGGGCGTGTTGGGGAAGCTTTCCCCGCCGCGGCTCGCAGATCTTGGGATGATTCCAGGCACCACATGGGCCGCACTGACTGTCTACCCGCGCGAAACCTGGCTTGGACTTGTGAAATTCCTGGCCTACATCGCTGCCTTTGTCCTCGCTGCCCATGTTTCCGATTTGCGCCGGAACCGCAGCATGCTCGTGGCCGTGCTGATCCTTCTGGGGCTGGTGGAAGCGGCCTACGGCATCGTTCAGTATTTGACCGGTTGGCAGCAGATCTTCACCTACGTCAAAAAGTTTGATCTGGAGGAAGCGACAGGCACCTTTATCAACCGCAATCACTATGCGGGTCATCTAGAGATGGTGATCCCGTTCGTTTTGGCGGCTGCATTTTACGCCTTCAACAAGTGGGTGAGACACCGGCATGCAATTCATACGACCATGGAAGGTGAGGAACGGTCTTCGGCAGCTCAGCAGCTGCTTTTCTACATGTTTCTTCTGACTCTACTCGTCGTTGCGATGGTTTTTTCGCGCTCGAGAGCAGGGATTCTTGTCACCGTTCTGACGATCGCCTTCCTTTCGGCGCTGGCGCACGTGAAAGTGAGGCGAAAGGGATGGCTTCTTGGAATGATGGGGTTTTTCGGAGTAGTCGCAGTTTACGCCACCTGGATTGGCCTGGGGCCCGTGCTAGCCCGGTTTGAAATGATGTCGGATCCAGGGTACGTGACAATCGAAGGGCGCTTTGCGATCTGGAAAGACACCGTGCGTCTCATTCGCGACTTCCCGCTGTTCGGGTCCGGCCTGGGAACTTTCGAGATCGTGTACCGTCAATACCAGACTACCCAACTTGAATATGTGGTCGACCATGCGCACAACGATTATCTGGAATTCGCCGCGAATACGGGATTCCTTGGAGCTGCGCTCCTCTTTATCCCCATTTTCTATCTGCTGGTACGCATGATCTTTGCTTTCCTCGAAGACCGCCACAGCTACCGCCGCTCCATTACGCTCGGTTGCATCGGAGGCACGCTCGCCATCCTCTTGCACAGCCTTGCCGATTTCAATCTGCAAATTCCTGCCAATGCGTTGGTTTTTGCGGTGATACTGGGGATCGGGTATCGGGTTGCGATTATCGACCGCGAGCGCGATGACTCCGGTCAATCTCCGCATTAATCCAGGAAAGCTTTTCTGTAATGAGCGTTCCGGCGGTCCGCCGCCCAGTCCGACGCTCGTGGCATGTATCGAGAGTTGCTGATTTGCGAGTGGTGGTAGATTCGCGACGGGCGTTTCAGGGAAGGAGTGTCAGGCTCACATCATCAAGCCAGACGGTTCCGGCGATCATGTTGTCGAGTTTGGCGCTCGGTAGACGAGCGAGGCTCACCGTAAGGAGCTCAGTTGTAGGTCCGGTGGTAAATTCGAGAATGACCTGATTCCAGCCGCGCGTCGTCCCCGTAAGACTTTCTGAGAATTTCGTTAGCTTCGCCGGATCGTACATGTCGACCACTCGAAGCCGCGGTCCGCTGTCGGTGGTGATTCCGTCGATCTTCAGAAAGGCCTGAAGACGGTATTTCTGTTTAGGTTCCACCCGGACGAACTGGTAGACATGCCAGTATGAAGTGTTAGCTTTCCCCGCGAAACTAACTTTCATGGCGCGGCCTGGGGAGTGAAAAGTGCTCTCGTCGGTGCCGGCCCGGACGCCTTCAACTTTGGCAATTCTCCAGTCAAATCCCAGATTGAGAATAACTTCTTCAAAATTTCCGTTGATGATCAGGTTTTGGGCGGTGGGCTGGTAGGCGGGCGAAATCAGCCCCTTATTCCGCAAATCATTCCATACTTGAGTCGCCTCTGCGAGCTTGCGAGTGTCGAAAAGACGGTTCAAGTAGCCTGCCACACGACCCGCATCAAATTTCTCTGGTCCTGCGGCAATGCGTTTCCACACCGCTGAGGTTTCGGATAACTTCTTCTCGCCGAGAAGATAGTATAGGTAGCCGAATTCCGTGTCGATGCGCGGGGGGATCAACTGGTCGAGGATCTTCGCGCCGTCCTCGCTGGACTTCCAGGCCGTGCGGAACAGGATGGAGTCGTATTTATGGCTCCCGCTGAGTGTCATGCGAAAATGCTTGAACGCCCCATCTGTGTTTCCTTGCAGGAGGAAAAAGTTCCCGACCACCCACTGAATGGCGGGAATCTGGGGCGCCATCATGTCCGCCCGGCGCAGGTAGGATTCCGCTTTTTCGGGATCTCCCTGAAACCCATGTGCTGCGGAAAGCTCGAGCCAGACTTGCACATTTCGAGGGCTAAGTTCCGCGGCACGCATAAGATGCTCCTGGGCCAGTTCGGGGCTTGCGTTAGAAACACTGTAAAGCGCCAACCGTGCCAAGCGCAGATGGTATTCGGCGTTCCCAGGGTCGAGCTCAATGGCCCGGTTGAGCTCCGCCGCTCCCACGCCCTCCGCGGCCCGGCTAGCCATGAAATTTCTTCCGATGCGCAGCGAAAGCACGAGGAATGTCGCAATCTCCACCACGATGAGCAGGGTGCGTGCAAGACGGTGGTGAAGGTTTGTTCGAATCATGATCGAAGGACAGTGGCGCCACGGAGGTGGGTGCCATGTCCGGGCTCCCTGTTCTTGCGGCGCCAGGCGTTATCCTAGCAGAACCGGCGGAGAATACAAATCCACCACTCTAGTAAAGATTTCGTGGCGGGAGAACTGAGTAGGACGACAATTTGCTAGCACGCGTCCCTCTGACTCCAGCCGGTAGGGAAGGTCGAATTGCCAGCTCTCAGCCTGGAGTTCCGAGTTCTGGTCGGGTATGATCCCAAGCAATGACGGTTCTAATGACATGGTTTGTTTCCTCGTCGGTTATCTCCGGATACAAAGGTAACGAGAGAACGCGCGCGGCGGAGCTCTCGGTACGCTCGAGAGAGCCGGAAATGCGAGCGCTCTGCCCCCAGGGAAATCCTGCCTGCTGGTGGATGGCGACCGGATGGTGCGCGAAAGCGGTGATACCCATCGACCCCAGGTAGGCTTGGAGACCATCGCGGTCCTCTGCCTCTACCACGAAGAATTGGTAGGCATGGCGGAAACCGGGGACCGTGCTTGGAATTTTCAGAGAAGTTCCCGCCAAGCCGGCTATGTACTGCCCCGCGCGCCTGCGGCGTTGCTCGATCCAGCTGTCGAGTTGCTTGATTTTCACGCTTAATACGGCGGCATGAATTTCGTCGAGCCGGCTGTTATATCCCATGCTGTAGAAGCCGCGATGGTCGGACCCGTGGTTACGCAGTTTTCGGAGACGCTCCGCGAGATCCGGATGGTTGGTCAGCACCGCGCCACCGTCTCCATAGCAGCCGAGAGTCTTTTGCGGGGTAAAACTCGTACACATTGCATCGCTGAGTTCTCCGAGGAGAAAATCATTTCCCCGGGCGCCCACGGCCTGCGCACAGTCCTCGACGACGTGGAGGTTATGCTTCTTCGCGACACCCGTGACCTCGCGCATCCGGGCAGGTTGACCATAAAGGTGCACCGGAATAATGGCCTTCGTCCTGTTTGTAATGGCACGCTCGATCAACCGGGTGTCCATATTCAGAGTGTCTTGCTCGATATCCACAAAAACCGCTGTGGACCCCGCGATCCAGATGGCTTCCGCCGTAGCGAAATAAGTGTTCGCGGTGAGGATGACTTCATCGCCTGGCCCGATGTCCAGCGCCTTGAGGACAAGCCAAAGCGCGTCCGTGCCCGAGTTGACTCCCACGGCCTCTTGCATCCGGCAATAAGTGGCAAGATCACGTTCAAACTTCTCGAGCTTCGGACCGAGCACGTAAACTCCACTTTCCAAGACCTTGTGGATTGCGGCATCAATGGCCGGCTTGAATTGGTGGTATTGCCGAACTTGGCCATGAAAACCTACCTTCATTCCTTCCATGCATGTCTCCGTCAGACTGACTCGGGTAAACAATAAGCCTATGGTCTGTACTCGTCTCTCGCAAGAAGTTTCTCGGTGGAATTCATAGCGAATTGAAGTCGTATTTCGAACCTAGCGACAAATGCGAATGTTCGGGCCATCGGGGATATATGTCCTACCACGTATACTAGTCTGTCCGACTCTGTCGACTCAAACTATGGTTGGGTTTTTTGGGGGCGTTTTCTTAAGCCCGCGCAAGTGGCCCTTCTTCAACGCATGCGGGTAGCTTTGCCCTCCTCGTGCCGGCGCCAGGAGGGTTGCTGCCAGCTCCACCCCAACTGACCTAGAATTCGCCAGGCATGAACAGTTGTGTACCTCACCCCGCAGTACCCCTCGATAAGGTCCAACACCCGGCGGGCGGTCCACAAATTAGTCAAATATCCCAAAGCCCTCGGCCCCGATTCAAGCCCGGTCTCGACTCGGCGCAGGTCTGCTGGTTGCAGTTGCGACTTTCGCCCCGCTCGTCCGGCTCTTCTCAAAGCCGCGCAGCCCGACTTGGCCAACCGCCCGTTCCAGCGGTTCACAGACTGGCGACGCACTCCCATCCTGCCGAGCCGCCTCCGCCTCGCTCAGCCTCTTTGACAGGATGCACGCAGGACGCAGACGGCGCCGCTCCACCAGTTCGAAATCCCGTATCACCTTGGCCAGATTTGTTCCGTGGAGGATGCGACTTACCCGGTGGGTTGTCACTTTATTGTGTAACAATTGCGTAACAAAAAAACTAAAACTTTCACTTGACAAGCCGTACTTGCGAGGGTAGCTTTGTTGGGTCTCAGATCAATCACGCCACGGTGCCGCTGTTCAACGAATCTACGGTTGTGGTGGGGTTATCTTGCAAACTGAGCAAATCTAAAACATCGTAGTGGAGGTTATCATGAAGAAGTTCAAGAGGGCGCTCATAATCCTGGCGGCAGTGATGCTGGCCGTGGGGCCGATGTATGCGGGGTCGGCAATCATCGGATCGGTGGCGGGGAGTAAGAACGCGACCATCGACGGGCAGGCCCTTGTTCCGAACACGACGGTGTTCAGCGGCGACAGCCTGCGGGTGAAGGACGGAGCGGCGGTGGTGGCGGTAGGGCGCGGAAGCCGTCTGGTGTTCGGTGAGGAGACAGTTGCGTCGTTCCTGCGGGAAGGGACGGAGGTGACGGTGCTCTTGGGGCAGGGGAACGTGCTGCTGTACCAGGGGCAGGCGGGGGTGAACCTGGCGGTGAAAGTAGGGTCGTTGCGGGTGGCGCCGACGGGCGGCTACAAGACGCTGGGCGAGATTGCGATGCTAAACGGGGCGGTGGTGGTCAAGGCGCGGGAAGGGAAGTTGCGGGTAGAAGGCAACGGTCCGGCGGTGGAAGTGGTGAAGGGGAAGACGATCACGGTGAAGGAAGCGCGGACGGCGGGGCGAGCGCCGCAGGGTGGCGCAGCGGTAGGCGGGGCGACGGCGTTGCAGGTGGGATCGGTGGCGGGCAGCGGCGTGTCGGCGGTGCTGGGCGGCGTGGCGGCGAAGAAGGCCGGCGACGCACAGGATCAGGCGAAAGCGGCGACGACGGCGGCGCAGAACGCGCAGCAGGAAGCGGAGGCGGCGACGACGGCAGCCGAGTCAGCCGGGGAAGCGGCGAACGCGGCGGGATGCGCGTTGGATACGATAACCGACACGAGCGAATACTTACCTCCGACTGGCTTCACCTGCCCTTAGGTGGGGAAAGAGAAAGTCCCAGAGATTTTACACGGGCGGCGAGCAGGTCTATCCCCTGCCGCCGCCCGTTTTGTTATTGGGGCCTATGGTCGGGTCATTCTGCCTATGTCGGGTTTCAGGAAATGATGGATGGCGCGCCGAGGCATTTATCTAGCCACTCTAGAAGCGTCGTGACGGAAAAATTCCCTCCAGTTATCCACTTGCAGGAATAGAATAGCGCGCCAGTATGCCAGCAGCCAATTGACTCCCTATGGAGCTTTCGGGACTTCAACTCGTCGAACTTCTCATCCTTGGTGCCGTGGCGGGAGGAATTGGCTCGATGCTGGGCATTGGCGGTGGTCTGGTTATAACACCCGTCCTGACGCTGGCGCTGGGCGTTCCAATCCATGAGGCGATCGCCACCAGCTTGTGTGGTGTCATCGCCACTTCAACGGGCGCCGCGGCCCAGTACGTGGAGCAGCGCCTGGCGGACATCCGGCTCGGGATGACGCTTGAACTCGGAACGACCATTGGGGCCGTCGTCGGTTCGATCGTCGCGGGGTTCCTCACCCGCGAGGCGCTTTCAGTCCTTTTTGCGGCCATGCTGATTTACGCAGGGTCGACCATGGTCTGGAGAGCCTTCCGTTCGGGAACGCACGAGGATGGAGAGTTGCAGCCCTACACCGTGAAGCAGTTACCATTAGGATTGGCGGGATCGGTGGGGGCGGGAATGATTTCCGGGACGCTGGGAGTAGGGGGTGGCATTGTCAAAGTCCCGCTCATGTACCTCTTCATGGGAATACCTTTCAAGGTGGCAACAGCGACATCTAATTTTATGATCGGGGTTACAGCCGCAGCGAGCGCCTTCATCTACTACGCGCGGGGCGAAATGCAGCCGGCCATCACTGCGCCCACGGCCGTAGGCATCTTCGTCGGATCGTCGCTGGGAGCCCACATGATGCGCCGCACCCCCAGCCGCTGGCTGGTCATCGCGTTTTCCGTCATCGTGTTTTACTTCGCGGCGGTCATGGTGTGGAAGGCTTTGCACGGAGGATTCTCGCAGTAGGGAATGGAATCGAGTCGCGGTGGAGGAATCTGGGGTGAAGACGCGATGCTAGGCCAGCAGGGTGCTTCAAAAGGGCGAGATGTGATCGCTTCCGTCCTGCGCTACGGGTCGATCATCTCCACTGTCGTGATGGCGTTGGGTGTGGCCCTGGTGTTCGTCCGCGGGGGGGCGAAAACACTGCCTCAGGCCCTCTCAGTAGGCAACCTTTTCATGAAGGCGTTGGAACTCGACCCGCTTGGCGTCACGCAGCTGGGAATTCTTCTTCTTTTGTTGACACCCGTCTTACGGGTTCTCGTCGCCGTCATTACTTTCGGACTTGAGCGAGATTTTCGCTACGCCCTCATCTCCGCCGGCGTATTCCTGATCGTGCTCGGAAGCATCGCCTTTGCCATGAAGTGAAGGCTGGATTGGCGAAGCTGAAATCACCGGCTCAGCTCAGTCCGATATTCTTCGGATCTTTGCCCCAACGCGGACCAACTTCTCTTCGATTCGTTCGTAGCCTCGATCGATGTGATAGACGCGGTCGATAAGTGTTTCGCCCTCGGCCGCCACGGCGGCGAGGACCAGGGAGGCGCTGGCGCGCAGGTCCGAGGCCTGGATTTTGGCCCCTGTCAGGCGCGTCTTGCCCCGGACCACGGCGCGGCAGCCCTCCATGGTGATGTCTGCACCGAGCCGCATCAGTTCGAAGGCGTGCAGGAAGCGATTCTCGAAGATGGTCTCGGTGATCACGGATGTCCCCACCACTTGGGTCATCAACGCCATGTATTGTGCCTGCATGTCGGTGGGGAAGCCGGGATACTCCTGGGTGGTGACGTCGGCAGACTGGAGAGCCCCGGGGGACGTCACCTCGATAGATCCTGATTTGTCGAAATCAACCACGGCGCCGCATTCCTTGAGTTTGGCAATTGTGGCGGCCAGGTGCGCGGGATCGGCGCCTTCGATAATCAGATGCCCGCCCGTGATCGTGGCGGCGACGAGAAACGTTCCGGCCTCCACCCGGTCAGGGATGATGGTGTGCTCGGCGCCGTGAAGATGCGCCACTCCGCGGATTCGAAGCGTATCGGTTCCCGCGCCCTCGATAGAAGCGCCCATCTTGTTAAGCAGCTCGGCGAGGTCGGGAATCTCCGGCTCGCGCGCGGCGTTTTCCAGGATGGTGACGCCGTCCGCGAGGGTTGCCGCCATCATCAGGTTTTCGGTTCCCGTCACTGAGATTGTGTCAAAGCAAAAAGTGGTGCCGGCAAGCCTGGCGGTGCGCGCTTCCACATAACCGTGCTCAAGCTTGACGGCGGCGCCCAGCGCCTCAAGCCCCTTCAGGTGCAAATTGATCGGACGCGCCCCAATGGCGCAGCCACCGGGGAGGGACACGCGCCCCTGTCCAAAGCGGGAGACCAGGGGGCCCAGGACCAGCACCGAAGCGCGCATTTGTTTGACCAGTTCGTAGGGCGCAAGCGGATGGAGCAGCTTTCGAGCTTCAATCTCCACGCGATTGCCGTGATCCTCGTGGGTGAGGGAGGAGTCCGCTCCCATTTCGTCGAGGAGGCTTCGCATAGTGCTGATGTCTCGGACTCGCGGAATGTTGTGGAGGATGACCCGCTCTTGTGTCAGCAGCGCCGCTGCCATGGCAGGCAATGCGGAATTCTTGGCGCCGCTCACCCTGATACGGCCTTCGAGAGGTGCTCCTCCAGTGACGATGAACTTTTCCATAGACCTTTATCGAGACGGGGTGCGACTCCGCTCTCCCTTCCCACCGGCCAGCGCGGCACGAATCGCCGCTGCGGGATTCGGCGAAGTCCTGAGCAATTGCTCGGCCTGCTTTCTGGAAACCTTGTGGAGGAGTAGCAAGATTGCCACCGGAAGCTTTCCGCGGGATTCATCCAGTGCCCGCAGCGCTTGACTGGTGGTGCATCCGGTTACCTGGGTTAGAATATCGCATCCGCGCTGCCTCAGCTTTCGATTCGTGAGTTGGACATGGATCATCAGGCCCGATAGCACTCGCCCCCAGCGCACCATGCTCGCTGTCGAAAGCATATTCAGCACCAGCTTCTGCGCTGTCCCGGCCTTCATTCGAGATGACCCGGCGATGACTTCCGGCCCGACAACGGGGACGATGGCGATATCCGCCAGCCGCCGCATGGGAGCAGCGGGATTGCAGGTGAGAGCAATCACCGAAGCGCCAATTTGGGTCGCGCGCCGCATGCCCCCCATGGCATAGGGTGTCCGGCCGCTTGCAGAGATCCCGACCAGAACGTCGCGCGCGCGCAGATGTATCCGGCGCAGGTCGCGAACGGCTTGACGGGGGTCATCCTCCGACACTTCGCTCGGTCGGAACATGGCCTCGCGCCCGCCGGCCATGACCCCGATCACTCGGTCCGTCCCGAAAGTCGGAATGCATTCAGCGGCATCGAGAACGCCCAGTCGGCCGCTCGTCCCTGCGCCAAGATAAATCAGCCGGCCGCCGCGCAAGAGCGCGCCAGCTATTAGATCCACCGCTCGAGCAATCTGCGGGAGCACTTTGCGCACCGCCGCGGGGACGCGGGCATCCTCGCGGTGAATGATGCGCAGAACCTCATGCGTGGATTTCCGGTCCAGGGATGCAGAGGTGGAATTTTGCCGCTCGGTTATTCGCATGCGCGCCGGACTGGGAAATGGTGAACCAGGCTTTCAGACTCGGAATTTCCGTTGAGGTATGAGCAGTTCTTTCCCAAGGCTCTAGGTTACAACCAATCAGGGCTTATGACAATTTCTCCCACCCACGGCGCGAAAAATCCCAGTAGATGGCGTAACCGGAGACACCCGAGATCATGAGGAAAAGCAGGCCAATCCCTGCCGAGCCCAGAACAATCTTCCCGATTCCGAAGAGCGCCATGTAAACCATCAGGCAGCCGAGGAACCAATCGAGCAGATTGTACCAACCCTCGTGCGTCGCCGGAACTTCCGGGGCGAGCACGGCCACGCGCCCCCATCCGAATACGCCGGGTCGAACCCGGCGGTAGAACTCGATGAGCTTGGAGTCAGGTTCGGGCTGGGTGATAAACGTGGCGGTGAGCCAGACGACGGTGGTAACAGCGACCGTAAGCAAAATCGATTTGGCAAAGACGATGGATTCCGAACCCGTCAGCTTCACCAAGGTGTGCAGGAGCGCGGTCATCACTGCCGCCGCGGCCATGGCGGCGACTTCCGACCAGGCATTGATTCGCCACCAATACCACCGCAGCAAATAGACGGCTCCCGTACCCGCGCCGATCCCGAGCAGGAGCTGCCACGCGCCTGAAACCGAGTCCATGACGAGCGAGACCGCGGCGCCCAGCAAGGCGAGAAAAGCCGTCGAGAGCCGCGAAATAAGGACGTAATGGCGTTCGTCCCGGCCCGCCGCGAGGAAGCGCCGGTAGAAGTCGTTTACGATGTACGAAGAGCCCCAATTGAGTTGCGTGGCGATTGTCGACATATAGGCGGCGGCGAAGGCGGCAAGCATGAAGCCGCGCAGGGCGGCAGGGAGGTGGTCGACCCACACCTTGACGTAACCCACTTCCGGGTCGGCGAGGTTAGGGTAGAGCACAACCGAAACCAGCGCGGTCAAGATCCACGGCCATGGGCGCAGTGCGTAATGCGCGATGTTGAACCAGAGTACGGCCCAGAGAGAATGTTTTTCGTTTTTCGCGGAGAAGATACGCTGGGCGACGTACCCGCCCCCGCCCGGTTCGGCGCCCGGATACCAATTCGCCCACCAACTGACGCCGATATACACGACAAAGGTTAGCAGCGGCATCCAGGGCGAGCTGAGGTCGGGCACGAAGGACAGGATTGAGCCGCTGCCTCCCGCCTCGGCGCCGCGCTGCAGGTCGATGGCGGCGAGTTTGATCTTCAACGCATCGATGCCGCCCACGGCGCGCACCGAATAGTATGCCAGCAGGATGACCATGCCCATTTTCAGTGCAAACTGCAGGACGTCGGTCCAGAGGACTCCCCAGAGGCCGGACAGCGTCGTATAAAAACCCGTGACGGCCATGACGAGAAGGCAGATCGCCAAGGCCCAGAACCTGGAGATGTTGAGGGCGGTCATGAGGATCTTCACCATGGCCAGATTGACCCATCCGACCACCAGGCAATTCATTAAGATGCCGAAATAGAGCGAACGAAAGCCGCGCAGGAAGGCGGCGGGCCTCCCGGCGTAGCGGAGCTCTACAAATTCAGCGTCGGTGATGGTCCCGGAGCGTCGCCAGAGGCGCGCGAAGAAGAAAACCGTCATCATGCCGCTGAGCAAAAAGTTCCACCAAAGCCAATTGCCCGCGATCCCTTGCCGCGCCACAAGGCCCGTTACGGCAAGGGGCGTATCCGCCGCAAAGGTGGTGGCGACCATCGAGGTGCCCGCCAGCCACCACGTTACCTGGCGTCCTGAAACGAAGAACTCTGCGGTGCTGGCACCTGCTTTTTTGCGGTAATACAAGCCGATGAGCAGGTTGATCAGGAAATAAAAGGCGACGACGCACCAATCCAGGAAGGTCAGCTTCATTGACAAAACACTCGTCGAATACGTTTAATGCCTAAAGCCCTCGTTGACACGCGGGCCGCGCGAGTATATAGCAGGTCCAGGATGAGGGGGAAAGCGATTTGAAGGTTTTTGCTTCCGGCGTCCAGAATTTTCAGGGCAGCGGCGGGAAATTAGGCACGAACAGTGATACTGGATGAAAAACCTTGAGGCCTGTTTAGCCACAGATCTGATTCTTGCATGTCTGCTGACGGTTTCTTCGTCGGCAGCGGCACCGGAAATCTCGGAAGTGCACCTTGCACACATCGAAGGGGCCATCCAGGATGCGATTCGCGATGGCCAGTGCCCGGGAGCAGTGGTGGTGGTGGGGCATCAAGGCAAGGTGGTCTATCGGCGGGCCTTTGGAAGGCGAGCGCTGGTTCCGGCGCCCGAGGCTATGACCGAGGACACGATCTTCGATATCGCTTCGCTCACTAAGGTCGTCGCAACCACGCCCGCTGTCATGCAGCTCGTTGAACAGGGCCGGATTCGCATGCAGGAACCGGTCGCAAAGTACTGGCCGGAATTTAAGTCGTACGGGAAAGACACAATAACCATAGGCGAGCTTCTCACTCACTATTCGGGCCTTCGGGCGGACCTCGATTTGAAGCCCGTGTGGTCGGGATACGACACCGCGATGAAGTTGATTCTGGACGAAAAGCCGGTGGCGGAGCCGGGGACGCGATTCATTTATAGTGACATTAATTTTGAAATTTTGGGTGAACTCGCGCGGCGCGTGACCGGGCAAACTCTGGACGCCTACTGCGCCGCCAATGTTTTTGAACCGCTAGGAATGAAGGATACGAGGTTCAACCCTCCTCCAGACCTTCGCAATCGAATTGCCCCTGCCGATCATCGCCCGGAGGGGAGCAGGGAACTGCTTTGGGGTGAAGTTCACGATCCCACCGCCCGCTACATGGGCGGCGTGGCTGGGCACGCCGGGCTGTTCTCGACGGCCGACGATTTGACAACCTTTGTGGAAATGCTTCTGAACGGGGGAACGTATCACGGCGTGAGAATCCTCGGGCCTTTGACCGTCGAGAAGATGACGACCCCGCAGAGCCCTCCCGGAAAGCAAGCCGTTCGTGGGCTGGGTTGGGACATTGACAGCCCTTATTCGTCCCCGCGCGGAGAATTCTTTCCGGTGGGGTCCTTCGGGCACACCGGTTACACGGGAACTTCGATCTGGGTGGAGCCCGTCTCGAAGACGTTCGTGATCCTGCTGACCAGCCGGCTCCATCCTGACGCGAAGGGAAATGTCGTGAGTTTGCGCGGACGGATCGCTTCCATTGTCGCGTCCGCTCTGGGAGGTTCCGCCGCCGCCGCCGTGCTCAATCACCGCCGGGGCTTGACCGGAGGCACTGAGCAGCGAAACACGTATTCACAGAGAGAATTGCGCGATGGTGCGGTGAAGACCGGAATAGACATGCTCGTAGAGGAAAGACTTGCGCCGCTGGCCGGGCTGCGCGTGGGCCTGATTACGAATCACACCGGACGAGATCGCGAGGGCCGACGCACGATCGATCTGCTCCACGCGGCGCCGCAAGTCAGCCTCATAGCGATCTTCAGCCCCGAGCATGGCCTGGTGGGGACTTCGGACACACGAGTCAATTCGGCGGTAGACGACAAGACCGGACTTCCGATCTATAGCCTCTACGGTCGGAACAAGCGGCCCACGGCGCAAATGCTGGAAGGCCTCGACGGGCTGGTCTTCGATATTCAGGATGCGGGCGCGCGTTTCTACACCTACATCACGACCATGGGTTACGCCATGGAGGCTGCTGCCCAGAAGGGAATCAAGTTTATCGTCCTCGACCGCCCCAACCCGATTACGGGTTACCTGGTCGAGGGTCCAATGCTCGATCGCGACCTCATCTCCTTCACGGGGTACTTTTCCATGCCGGTACGCCACGGTATGACCGTCGGGGAACTCGCCGTCATGTTCAACGCGGAGAAGCATCTGGGATTGAAGCTTGAGGTCATCAAGATGCGTGGCTGGCGGCGCACCGACTGGTTCGATGAAACGGGGCTGGAGTGGGTGAACCCTTCGCCCAATTTGCGGAATATGACCGAAATCGCCCTCTATCCGGGTGTGGCCATGATCGAGGGCGCCAACGTCAGCGTGGGGCGAGGAACCGACACGCCCTTCGCGCTTGTGGGTGCACCGTGGATCATCGCTCTGCAATTTAGCGGGGAACTTACAAAGCGGCAAATCGCCGGAGTCAGCTTTATGCCGGTCCGATTCACCCCGAACTCTGGGCCGTATGCGGGTATCTCTTGCCAGGGTGTGAGCATTATTCTGCTTGACCGCGGAGCATTGAACAGCCCCGCACTGGGCATTGAACTGGCTTCCGCGCTCTATCGGCTCTACCCGAGGGATTTTGATCTCGATCGAACGCTTTCCCTGATTGGATCACGCGCGGCGCTCGATGAAATTCGTCAGGGGAAAGATGCAAGCTCGATCATTCTCGGCTTTGATGAACCGCTCGAACAGTTCCGGCATATGCGTGAAAAGTTCCTGTTGTATCCGTGACGGCAGGGTGAGCAGATGGCCTGACGAAGGAGTCTGATCCGCTCGTCTCAAAGTCGGCGCTACTATCTTCATCAGTTGTGGAAATTCTAATGCTACGATAGTATCGCTCTAAAGTTAACTTGGGTCGGGTGGTTGCTCG
>JACQNR010000385.1 GCA_016202975.1 Acidobacteriota bacterium | reverse complement strand
GCCCGATCCCGATCGACAACTCCAGTCCGGTGCAAGGGTCCGGCAGCAGGGTATAATTGATTGGTTAGCATGGGGCTTCACGACAAAGGCGGATGTTTCGTGTTTTCCGGCCGCAAAATGCTCCGGCCCGCTGTTCTCCGCGTGGCCGTTGGCTTTATGATTGCGGCGTTCGCCCCCTTTTTGCGGGGAGCGCAAGAGGCGGAAACTCCCCGCCCAGCTCTCGACAAGCTTGTCACCGTCCTCGCGGAAATGGCTCGCGTTTATTCACCGCAGGGCCCGGCTGCGCCGGCCTTGCGTGGGGCCGCGCCACAGGCCTTTTCCCTCGAAGCCATGCCCCACTCGGTGCGTGACGCGGTGCGCACTCGCCTGATGCGAATCAATCCCCAGGGCGAGGTTCAGGTTTACATCATGATGAATCCTGTGAGCGACGAGCGCCTGCGGGAGCTCGCGGCGAGCGGCGTGACGGTGGAAATCATCGACGCCCAGGGAAGTCGCGTGCAGGCGCGGGTTCCCGTCTCGCGCCTGGAAGAAGTGGCGGGACTCCCGTTTGTAAACCTGATCCGCCTGCCGAGCTATGCCCATCGCATGACGGGCAGTGTAAATACGGAAGGCGACGAGATTCTACGTTCCGACTTGGCGCGCGCGCAGCTTGGCCTGTCGGGCGCAGGCGTGAAGGTGGGCGTCATTTCGGATGGAATCAAGGGCGTATTTGCCAACGTATGCACTACGTGTGGCGGCGTCGCGGGCGGGCCGATTTCGACCGGCGACTTGCCTGCCTCGACCGGGACGCGCAACGCCTCCGGAGTCCTAACCTCTTCGACCGGCGGCATCAGCGGGAGGTCTTTCAGCAGTGATAGCGATCTTGAAGGCATCATCCCAGGCTGCTCATTCGCCGGCGCGGGCGCGGAGGGCACGGCGCTGCTCGAAATAGTTCATGACCTTGCTCCCTCCGCGCAGCTATCGTTTGCCAACGCGGATACGGACCTAGCCATGAATCAGGCGGTCAATTTCCTGGCGGCGTCCAATGACGTGGTTGTGGACGACTTTGGATTCTTTGGCTTGCCCTCCGACGGCACGAGCACCGTTTCAGTAAACACCGCCAATGCGCTCAATAGCAATACCAACCGTATTCGCGGCTACTTCACGTCGGTGGGGAACGGGGCGTTCAGCCACTATATCGGGACTTATGCCAATTCCGGCGTCCCCGGAAACGCGATCAGCGGAATCACTTCGTCGGGCAACCTACACCTTTTTCAATCGGGTTCCGACACCACGGATGTGCTGGGCCTTGGGCCAAAGCCGTACAACTTAATCTTGCTTCCGGCGGGAGGGCAGGTTTACGTTTTCCTGACGTGGAATGACCCCGACGGTGCTTCGACCAACAACTATGATCTCTATTTAGTGCGAGACAGCACTAATCAAGTTGTGAGCAGCAGCACAGATGTGCAAGCGGTCACTCGATCCCCCGTGGAAATCATCGCCTATACGAATAATACGGGGGCCGAGGATTACTTTCGCATTGTCGTTCAGAACGTCAACAACGCCGCCCAGGCGAGGAACCTTAATATCTTCGCCTTCACGCCGGAGTGCGCGTCGGCCGGTTTGCGACTGCTTGCGCCACCCAATCACGCCCGGCTCAATTTCGTGACCCCTACGCGCAGCCTCTCGGCGCAGAGCGACGCCGGCGGTTCGCCCGTGAGCGTCGTCTCGGTGGGAGCCATCTGCTCCGCTTCGCAGATCACGCAGAATCTCTTCGCTGGTTCTGCTGCTCCGTTCGAATCCTGCTATGACACCACGAACAGCACGCTGGAATTCTTCAGTGCGCAGGGGCCCACGCTAGATGGGCGACTGAAGCCGGATATCACCTCCATCGATGGAGTTTCCGTCACCGGCTCGGGCAGCTTCGAAAATCCCTTCTTTGGCACTTCCGCCGCCGCGCCGCACGTGGCCGGAATGGCCGCGCTCGTGCTCGAGTCCGCGCCCTGCCTGATTGCGGGCAAGACCGGCGCGCTCGATAACGTGACGGCGCGCACCAACCTGCACAACCTGATTCTGGATAATGCTGTGCCCCTGGGAGGAGACGTCCCGAACAACCTTTTCGGTTATGGCCGCTCGGACGCGCTCGCGTCGATTGAGCAGACGCTTCCCACGTTGGGAGGGCCTGCTTTTCTCACCTTCAGTGGCAACACGCCCTCGGGTGTGAGTCTCATGCCCGCGCAGCTCGGATTCAGCGATCCGAACTCCTGCCCCCTGACCACTCTCAGCTGGTCAGGCGGCTGCGGCACGGGTCCGGGGGCAACGATGCCGTGCCCTTTCGGAACCAGCAACGTGAGCGTCGGAGCGAGCAGCAACGGTGTGGCATTCTCCGCGCCGGTAAGTGTGCAAATTACGGTGACGAATTTCAGCGTGGGAGGTTCGCCCGCATCGCAAACGGTTGCAGCGGGCAATCCGGCCACCTACACGGTGACCGTAACAGCGGTGAGCGGGGCGTACTCGAACTCCGTAACCTTGGGTTGCTCGAACCTTCCCGCGGAGACTACCTGCGCGTTCAATCCGCCCGCTGTGACTCCCGGTGCAGGTTCGGTGACGAGCACGCTGACGATCAGCACAACACCGCGCCCACCCGTTTCGGCTTCCTTTGAAATCTTTCCGCCGAGTTTGCCGGTTCCTGCCAGTAGACTCGTGGTTTCCGCGGGATTCATGCTCGCCGCGCTCGCCGTGATGTTCCGGGCTGTCCGGCGCCGGACAGATCGGCGGACTTTGTCGGCAGGGGCAGCGCTATCTCTCGCCCTGGCCATGCTGGGGATACAGCTGGCGTGCGGCGGCGGCGCTGCGCCACCCCCCACGCCCTCCGCGAAGCTCTCCGCAACGAGCGTGAATTTCGGCCCCCAGCCTTTCGGGTCTACGAGTCCGTCGCAGCCCGTTTCTCTGTCCAACAGCGGAACCTCTACGCTTGCCATTTCCAGCATCTCGACGAGCGGCGACTTCGCCCAGACAAACAACTGCGGCACCGCGCTCGGTGCCGGGAGTAATTGCACGATTAACGTCACCTTTTCGCCCACCTCGGCCGGAACTCGCAGCGGAACACTGGGCGTCATGGACAACGCCTCGGGAAGCCCCCACACTGCGAGTTTGAGCGGTACGGGGCTTGCGGGAACCGCGACGGGATCATACCCCATCACCGTGACCGGCACCGCGGGCACGCTCGTCAATTCAGGCGTGGTGACGCTCGACGTTCAATAGGAAGGCAGTCGTTGCCTCGTCCCACAAAAAAAGATGCCAGGCGGGATGTCCGAGCGGCTCTCCCCACGGGAGCGCTCTCGTCCCACCTGGCCCTTGAACTGGCCTCTCCAGGATCGAAGCTGCTAGCTTTTCAGCTTGACTTCGACAGGGTCGGCCAGCTCAAACCTCAGCAAGGTCTCTGCAGGGAGGACAAAGTCCTTTTTCCCGGTCAGAGTCGCCGCCGCGATGCCGGCGCCCGCTCCAATCGGTCCGCCGATCGCAGCGCCCTTTCCGCCTGCGGCGAGAGCGCCAATCAGGGCGCCACCCCCCGCCCCGCCACCGATGAACCCCCAGTTGCGTTTCCGATGGTTGCCGCCGTGGCCTGAATAGTCGCTCGTATGGAGTTCATACTCTTTGCCGTCGACCTCGACTGACTTCAGCATCAGCCGCATACGCGCGACGCCGGAGAGCCGACCGGACTCACGGATCGAAACTATTTGACCCGAAGCCGGCGCGCCCTTGGGGATGACGGTTTTGCCGTCAATCATCACCGGCTCTGCGACCACGGCTTGAAATGAATCACCCGCTGTGTCGCGGTTGGTTGCGATTGACTCATTGAGCCTGACCTGAATCTCGGTTCCCGCGGGCACCGCGACGGTTTGACCTCGAGTCGCCGTGCTGATCGCGAGCCCACCCACTGCCAGCAGCAGCGCGGGTATGGCCACCCACAGATACTTCTTCTTTAATGTAGGTAAATTCATTTTCACCTCCTGTGATGGACAGAGTATTAATGGGCAATACGCGTGCCAAAGCGGCCCCCTCTAAGTCGCTGAAACTTCAGGGCCTTGCATTCAGGTCAGGGTAGGGGGGCCGGTAATTTCTTCACTCTCAGGCTCAAGCGCTTGTGGCTCAACAGCTTGCAGTCATCCTGGTATTGACGAGGTTCACGGACCATACCAATTAAAGCAATATTCTATTGGATACATGACGTTAATAGATAATATGTTGTGATTTGTGAGCTGAAACGGGGGAGGTAAGTCATCGCTCCGGGCTATGCACACGGATGGATTGCTTTGCGCGCGGTGCGTCCTCCAGGGGGGCGTGAACACGCAGCTCGCACCTCAGGGAGCAGATCCAGAGCGCGAAGGCTGCAAAAAGGACTACTGTGCTTCCGACGAACGAACTCAAGAGACCGAACACGAGGTATGGCTGAAGTTCCTGCATATTGGGCTCACTCTTTCCTCATGCCTTCTGTTGCTCGTCATCGCGGGCCGGGTACCAGACGGCCGACCGCTTCGTCGCTCTCCGGTCAGCCGTCCGGCATGGCGTCCAAACCTCTGAACTCCCCTCCCCAAGGAAGCTCAGAGCCCCGGCCTTTCCGTCAAGACGTTAGGAACTCCCGCGTAGAGGCCGCGCGGAGTGCTCACGTAGCCCGAAATCTTGTTCTTGGAGAGCTGGTTCACGACCAGTTCCACCGGGCTCGAAGCGCCGCCCACATAAAACAGCACGGGCTCCATCAGCGCGCGATCCCTCTGCTGAACGCGCTTGTCGTCGAAGAACAGGTCAACGGTAAAGCGGTTTCGCTTCGTGTCGGTTTTGGCGAGCTGGATCATCACGCCGCCCACCTTTTCCCGCGCTCCTTTGCGTGGGAGGGTGAATTCGAAAAAGTCACGGTCTGATTTGCGAGCGAGAACCAGAAGCTCGTCGTGAGTCCGCGCAATCGAGCCCGAAAGCTCACTCTTGGCGCCGGAAAGGGCATCGTTGGTTTTCTCGATATCCCCGGTGAGTGTCGTGAATCTTTCGTCCGCGGTTGTTTGCAGCCTGTTCAGCTCCTCGGCGCTGGCCTTCTGGGCGATGGCTTCGCTGAGCTGTTTCACGGCCTGCTGCTGTTGTTTGCGGACAGAAGCGGTCACGGCGCGCGCCCGCTGCAGCTCCTCAGTGGTGAGCCCGAGCTTCTCATGGGCCACTTTGAGGTCGCCGCTCATTCGGGCAAACTGGTCGTCCGAAGAGTCGAGCCGGCGTGTGAGCAGGGTGTACTGGTCCTCATGCAGGCGCGACGACTCCTCGAGCTGACTCCTGACCGAGGTAATCCAATAAATGTTGATCGCCGCCAGGGCGACCAGGATCACATTGAGGATAATTTGCGCCGTGCCGCCCGGGGAACTCCAGACGGATCCGCGAGACTCAGCGCCACCGCTGCCGTGGTCATCGTTCTCGCCCGAAGCCTGAGCGATATTTTCTCCATCCGTGCCTACCATAGATCCTCCTCTAGTTCTGCCAGCCTTTGAGATTGCGCCAAGGAGCGCTCTGGAAATATCCCACCCTTGCCCCGCGCACTCCGGGGCTGGCCTGTAACGGTTCTTCCTAATTTCCCTCTGCTCAATGGAACAGCACGTTAGCGACCAATTCTTTGACGCAGGGTTTATTCCACTCCGTGCAATGAGTTAGAGGGGAGTCCGACGCGTGATGTGGGTGGGAAGGATGAATTTTTTTCCTTGTGAGGGCAGTTGCTACGAAAGGCTGCTAAAAGGCAGGGCTTGAAAGTATTTGGTGCTTCGGCTACTTCACCATTTTCAGTCCGGCCTGGCAGGGTT
This sequence comes from Acidobacteriota bacterium, assembly GCA_016202975.1. GTDB lineage: Bacteria > Acidobacteriota > Terriglobia > UBA7540 > UBA7540 > JACQNR01. Next base: position 3,376 of record JACQNR010000385.1, on the reverse strand, counting down.
TTCCGGGACCGAGGTTCCGCACCCATACGACGATACAGTCGCCGAATTTCGGGACGTTGACGAGCTGGCCGGGTTCAAGCTTGCCGTGGGTTTCCACCTGTAAACCAAAGATCGAAATGTCGATGGTGGTGCCGCCGTGCTCGACCTCGCCGTCATCGGATTGGACGCGCAAGGAGACCGGGATGCGCTCCGGGAAGCGTTCCTCGGCGCGCAAATCTTCTACTTTTTTAGCCTCGGCCTTTTTCTTTGGCATGGACTGCCTCCCGGGCGGCGGCGGTCTCTGCCGCCCGCATTCGTTTCGGGGAACAGGCGCGAGCGCGAATGAACGTTCGAGCTTAAACCGTCCGTCGCCAGCCAGAATGACCTTGCGCGCCCTTACGGGAGATTACAGCTTGAAGGGATTTTACACAAGAGGCGCGAGAGATTGCGTCCCGCCCCTTTTTCCTCGCGCGGTCCGAGGGCACTTCTTCAACTCTCAGGAAAGGGTGCAGATGGGTGCTTGGAAATTCCGCTTGCGGTGGTACTATAATCACTCCGCAGTCGACCTGTGATGAAGGATCGGAAAGCCGCACACAGGGTTTACGTATGAGTGACGTGGTTCCATCAAAGCAACGCCGGAGCGACCGAGTCACCGCGCAACTTCCGCTGGTGATCAGCGGCGTGGACATTCTCGGCGAAACATTTAGCGAGCCCGCCCAGACCATCGTGGTCGCCCGCTACGGCGCGAAGATCCTCAGCCGGCGAAAGCTGGCGCCGCAGCTTGAAATCAGCGTCCACTCACTCATGACCAACGAGGATGCGGACGCGCGCGTCGTGGGCTGCGTTTTGGAAGACGCCAAGGGGACGCAATATGGAATTGAGCTGCTCGACCCCGAAATGAACCCCTGGGGCGTGGAGTTCCCGCCTCACGATCCCAACGATTCGGCGCTTGGACGCCTCCTGCTGGAGTGCGTTCGATGCAAGCGGCGGGAGATCGTCAAGCTGAATGAACTCCACGCGGAAGTTCTCGAACGCAGCCACAGCCTTTGGCGCGAATGCCGGCGCTGCGCCGAGCCCTCGCTCTGGAAAGAAGCCTGGCTGAAGCCTCATGAAGACCTCCCCGAGGAGGAGGAAGCCCCCGCCGCCAAGCCCGAGCCGCCCCGGCGTACTCGTGACGACCGCAGGTACAGCCGACTGGAAATCCAGATGGAAGCTTTAATCCGCGACCCGCAATCGTGGGAGGAAGTGGTCAAGACCCAGGACGTTTCGCGTGGCGGATTCCGCTTCAAAAGCCGCAAACATTACGCCCTGGATTGGAGGGTCGAGGTCGCTCTGCCACGCTCCTCGGGCGGCGCCAATATCTTCTCCGCTGCCAAAATCAAGTTTGTGGGTGAAGTGCCCGGCGAAGAAGAAAGAACCTACGGCGTCGCCTACACCCCCTGGGAAGACGCCTGGGCCGACCGCTGGACATAGACCCTTCTGGTTAAAATCCCTGCCAAACAAATCGCCGATTGCGCAATCGACGCCCCTCCGCGGCTCATCAACCAGACAAGACAGTCGATTCCTTAATTAAGGGCGTAGACGAGTTAGTCGTCGTCGCTCCCGTCGCAGGGGTTTTGGGACGAGCCGCCATCATTCACGAAGTGAAGTCGCGGCAGGCGCAGACCCTTTGGGTCTGCGGTTTATCTCGCCCCTTGCGCCTTCGGCGCGCAGACCTGAAACGCAAGGTCTGCACCATCCGGGGGAGCGTAGGCTTCGCGGCAGATGAAGTCGTCGTATTTCTCTTCCTGCTCGTGAGCCCCCAGGACGGGGCTGTGCCAGTCGCGCGCCGTGCCCACCCACCATGCACTGAAGTCGCCGCCGAACCTGCTGATGTGGTTTGTGATATCCGAAATGATTTCGCTGCTCACGCTGGGCATGGAATTCTACCTCCTGCATTCCTTCGCGTCGCACATGTAGCGCGGACCTGTTTCTCTCGGTCCGCGGTTCGTATGCCAAAATGCCGCAGACCTATGGAACAGGTCTGCGCTACTTGCTTGGAGGGGCTATATTGGGGTTAGATTGCCATCGAGAGAATTGGAGGGAAAGAATATGAATACGCCTTCTCGAATGGAGCGGGACACCATGGGCGAAATGGTGGTTCCTGCGGATGCACTTTACGGGGCTCAGACCCAGCGCGCGGTCGAAAACTTTCCCATCAGCCGGCTTCGCTTTACGCGCCCCTTCATCCGCGCGTTGGGCCTAATTAAAGCTGCAGCCGCCAGGGTCAACGGCGAACTGGGAGTGCTACCCCGGGACTTGGCCGCAGCCATCGAAGCGACAGCCCAAAAGGTCGCTCAGGGTGATTACGATGCGCAGTTCGTGGTCGATATATTTCAGACGGGGAGCGGCACGTCAACGAATATGAACGCGAATGAGATAATCGCCCGCCTGGCCGGTGCCCATCCGAACGACCACGTTAATCTCAGCCAGTCGAGCAACGATGTCATCCCCACGGCAATACATGTGGCCGCCGCCGAACTCGTCCATCACGAGCTGTTCCCAGCGATGACGCGCCTGCATTCCACGCTTCGAGAAAAGGCCGAGGAGTTTGACGCTGTCCTCAAGATCGGACGCACTCATTTGCAGGATGCGGTGCCGATTCGCCTTGGCCAGGAGTTCAGTGGCTACGCGCGGCAAGTTGAACTCTCGCTAGATCGAGTTCGGAGGGCGCTTGACGGGATATACGAACTGGCGCTCGGAGGGACCGCTGTCGGTACAGGATTGAACGCCCCACCGGGCTTCGCAACGGCAACGATTCAGGTCTTGGCGGAACAGACGAAGCTGCCGTTCCGAGAGGCTCAAAATCACTTCGAAGCGCAGGCTTCCAAGGATGCGGTGGGCTTTCTCAGCAGTGCACTGAAGACCTTCGCTGTATCGCTCACGAAAATCGCGAATGACATTCGTTGGTTAGGGTCCGGGCCGCGCTGCGGGCTTGGTGAATTGCGCTTACCTGCCGTTCAACCCGGTTCCAGCATCATGCCCGGCAAGGTAAATCCGGTGATTGCTGAGAGTATGTTGATGGTCTGTGCCCAAGTGATCGGCCATGACGCCACAATTACCTGGGGCTGCTCGTCCGGTAACTTCGAGTTGAACGTCATGATGCCGGTGATTGCCTACAACCTTTTGGAGTCGGTTGAGCTCCTCTGGGCAAGCACGAACAACTTCGAGAAGAGGTGCATTGCTGGCCTGCAAGCCGACCGGGAACATGCGTCTGCCTTTGTTGAGCAGTCCCTTGCCATGGGCACAGCTCTTGTTCCGGAAATCGGCTATGATCGAGCTGCCGCGCTCGTTTTCGAGGCCTACGAAACCGGTAGAACGATCCGAGAAGTTGCACGCGAAAAAAGCGGGATACCCG
>JACQNR010000049.1 GCA_016202975.1 Acidobacteriota bacterium | reverse complement strand
TCAGGCTCAGGCCAAGGGCGAACTCGAGACGCGTCAGAAAGCCGTCGAGGGATTAGTCAGTCCGCTTCGCGAGTCTCTCGAACGCTACGAGAAACAGATTCTGGACATGGAGAAGACGCGCCAATCGGCTTATGGCAAACTTGACGAGCAACTGCGGACGTTGGCTACGGCGAATCAAACTCTGCAAAAAGAAACAAGCACGCTGAGCAACGCGTTGAAAGCGCCGATCAAGGTCCGCGGCCGCTGGGGCGAGCTCCAGTTGCAGCGCGTCGTCGAGCTGGCGGGGATGTCCGAGCACTGCGATTTCACCCAACAGGAAACCATTACGGGCGAGTCGGGACGCCAGCGGCCCGACATGATCGTGAATCTCCCGGGGGCGCGTCGCATCGCGGTGGACGCGAAGGTCCCTCTGCAGGCCTTCTGGGACGCTGCGGAAGCAGGAAGCGAAGAGCAGCGGGCCGCGCAAATGGAAAAGCACGCAAAGCTGGTGCGCGATCACATGAATCAGCTTGCCGCACGAAGCTACTGGGAACAGTTGGATCCCAACACGGAATTGGTGGTCCTCTTTCTTCCCGGCGAGTCGTTCTTTGCCGCGGCGCTCGAACAGGACCGGACCCTTATCGAAGACGGGATGGAAAAGAAAGTCATCCTGGCGACGCCGACCACGCTCATCGCGCTACTGCGCGCCGTCGCCTACGGCTGGCGGCAAGAACAGGTGGCGCGCAACGCGCAAGCCATCAGCGAACTGGGCAAGCAGCTCTACGACCGTGTAAGGACGTTCGTCACACACTTTGAGGGAGTGGGTTCGGCCCTGGAGCGCAGCGTCGAGAGTTATAACAAGGCCGTGGGCTCGCTCGAATCGCGCGTGCTGCCCTCGGCGCGGCGCTTCAAGGAGCTCGGAGCTGCGCCGGGCGAAGAGATCCCGGAGCTCGAGCCGGTGGATGAAACGCCGCGAGCGCTGGCGGCACGCGAGCGGGAACCTTCAGAATGAACCACGGAGCTTGAGGCAGGTTGGAGATGCATGCGGCGGGCGATGGGGGAGGGAATTCATGTGGCCCGAAAAAACTTCGGGGATGCATCGCTGCATCCCCGATCGTTCCAAACGTTTTTTGAAGAGACTTATCTCTTCTTCTTCGCTTTCTTCTTTGCAGCCATTCGATTCTCCTCTCCGATCTTTCAGAATTCTCGCCAGCTAAGCTGGCGGAGCGCGTAATTCATCTTCATGTATAAGGACTGCGCGCAATCTTGTCAAGCGGAAAGTGATTCGAGCGCGCAGAAAATTCGATCGAGTTCCACCATGCCGCGCGGAATTTCGGCGTGATGAGCGAGAATGGGGACGCAAAAATGATGCGAAGATGCGATGAGACTTGCATCCAGTCGTTCGCAGCGCGCAGCGAAAGAAAAGTCGCCGGGCGCGGCGTAAGTCTAGACGGAAAGGGCGACCATCGCATCTAACGGGAAGAGAGCGGAGGGGCTCGGGCAATGAAAACGAAGGTGAGAATCCGGTTCCGGACAGCGCATCGGTGGGCGCTCGGCGCCATCGCCGCGGTCGGCATGGTGGCCTGGGCTGCTCCGGCGCATTTCGCGCAAGACGCCCCATCGAAATCGGATCAGGTGGTGCGGGTGACCTCCGGACTCGTGAACATCTATGCGGTGGTGCGCGATAAGAACCGGCCCGTCACCGGACTCAATCGCGAAGATTTTGAAATCGAAGAGGATGACAAGCCGCAGGAGATTCGTTTCTTCTCGCGCGAGACCGACACGCCGCTGACTCTGGGCATCCTGATCGACACCAGCGCCAGCCAGGTGCACGTCCTGGGCGTCGAGCAGCGGGAAGCAACAACTTTCATCGATCAGGTCATCGGGAAGAAAGACCTGGCGTTCGTTCTGCGCTTCGATACCGAAGTCGAGCTGCTGCAGGATTTGACCGCCAACAAGCGTCTTCTCGCCAACGCGATTGACAGTACGGTCATCAACCGTGGTGCGGGCGGCGTCGTTCCTGGACCCTTCCCGACGAGCGGGGGTGGTGGGACCAATCTTCACGACGCGGTTTATCTTTCCGCGCGCGAACTTCTGAAAAATGAAGTCGGGCGGAAAGTCATCATCATCCTGAGCGATGGCGAGGACACCGGAAGCGCGAAAAAATTGAGCGAAGCGCTGGAGGTCGCCCAGCGGTCGGATGTGATCATTTATTCCATCGCCGTCATCGACCGGGAGTTCTACTTTGCCCGGCGGGTCGGCTTCAGTGGCGATTCTACATTGAAGCGGTACGCGGAACAGACGGGCGGCAGGGTCAGTCAGGTAACCCGGTCCGAGGACACCGCCGAGGCCTTCCGGGAAATCGCCGAAGAATTGCGCACGCAATATTCCCTCGGATACACCTCGAGCAACACCCGGCGGGATGGGACATTCAGGAAAATCAAAATCAAAATCCGAAATCAAAACTACAAGGTATTCGCGCGGCGCGGGTACTATGGCGCGACAGAGTAGACCATAGGAGGCGGGGTGCGGCGATTTCTGCCGCGTTCCTACTGGGAGGGGGCGAAGTAGCCGTTCTTGGCGCGGACGCGATACTCCTTGCCTCGCGGCAGCAGGGTGATATTGCGAAACGTTCCGTCCTGGGCTTTGTTGGAGGAGACGTAGGCCAGACTGTACTGGCTGCGGAGCTCGCGGGCAATTTCCCTGAAGTCTCCCGCCAGGTCACTCGCGGCGAAGGGGAAAAAGGCCTGCCCGCCGGTTTCTTCCGCCAGGCGCTTCAAAACTTTGTCCCCGGGGCGGGCCGTGCCGGAACGGTTCGTGCTGATGGCGAAGATGGTGACCTCGCCCCGCTGGGCCATAGCAAGGGCTTCCTCGCGCGTCCTCGCACTCAGATTGTCCTCTCCGTCGCTGACGACAATCATCACGCGGCGGAGGTAGGGCTCCGGCGGCGGAAAGAAGATCATCTTATCTTTGGCGGAGAAGTAGATCGCTTCATACAGACCCGTGCCCCCACCGGCTTGCAGACTGCGGATGGCAGCGGAGAGTTTCTCCAGGTTGTCGGTGTAATCCTGGAGAAGCTGCGGTTCATTGTCGAAGCTCACGATGAACGCCTGGTCTTTGTTCGGCCGAATCGTACTGGACAGAAAATCGATGGCTGATTCCTGCTCGAAGCGCAGCCGGTCGCGCACGCTGTTGCTGGTATCGATGAGGATGGCGATGCGAAGTGGGAGATCGGACTCACGGCTGAAGTTCTCAATCACCTGAGGCTTATTGTCCTCGAAAACCTTGACGTCGTCCTTGGAGAGATTCAGGACCATTCGGTTCTTCTTGTCGGTCACCGTGAATAGAACGTTGACCAGATCGGTCCGCACGACGATGCGCCGAGTCTCCAGAGGAAGCTGTTCCTGGCCGCCGCCCGGAGCATTCTTGTTCTCCTGAGCGAGCAAACCTGTAGCCAGGCTCATCATCACAGCCAGGCCGATAACCTTCTTCATGATCCCCTCACTTTTCCCGATAAGAAAAGTATAGGAAGCCAGGCGGGGGGCGTCAAGAAAAGCAAAACGCCGGGTGGTAATCAGTTTGATGTAGCGCCGCCCTTCAGGGCGGCATTCTGCCGGGCTGAAGCCCGGCGCTACTTCTCCTCATTCACGGTGGAATGCTCCGGCGCTGGTTCGCCGGTGGCTTTCCGCCAGACCAGCAATTTCTTCAGGCGAGGAAGGGTGGCCTCCCGGCAGGCGATCGAACCTCTTTCGAACATGAAATCGACCGCCGTGGTGCCTTCCAGACCTTCATTCACCAGGCTCTCGATGTTCAGATGAGCTTCAGCTTCCTGAAGCTGCTCGGGCCGGGCAAAAATCGCCGGAGAACGCGGCATAAAGCGCGGGCAGCAGTCCTCGAAGGGTTCGCAGGAAATCTGGTAAGTGCCAATCTCGCGCGCCAGCTTCAGGATTTCTGTCTTGTCGTCTCCGGCGAGCGGCCGGTAGACCGGGAAATCCAGCCCGCGATCGAGTGCCGCCATGTTGTGCAAGGTCTGCGAAGCGACCTGCGAAACGCTGTCGCCGGTCACGAGTCCCAGAGCCCTCTCAGTTTTTGCGATCTCGCGCGCGATGCGCGCCATCATTTTCCTGTAAATAAGCAGGCGAAGGCTTTCGTGAGCTCCCGCCACGATCTGTCGCTGGATGGAATCGAAGGGCACCAGGTAAAGCCGCGAAGTGAATTGATACGGGGTCAGGGCGCGCACAATCTGTTCGGCGACGGGCCGCGAGGACCCGCGTGCGGGCGAGGGCGGGCCGAAAAAATGAACGAACGATGCGTGCGCTCCCCGCCGCATCATCTTGTAGGCGGCCACGCTCGAATCGAACCCGCCGGAAAGCAGCACAATGACTTTACCGCTCGTCACCGCCGGCAGCCCGCCGGCGCCTTCGACGCGGTCCGCATAAATCAACGCCGTCCCCGGGATGATTTCCACCCAGCATGTGACCTGCGGGTCGTGCAGCTTCACCTGAACGGCGCTTCCACGGCCACGCAAGTGGTCGAGAATGCGCTGCCCGAGAGTTTTTTCGAGTTCCATGGAATTCATGCCAAAGGTTGTGTCGGCGATTTTGGCGCGCACCGCAAAAGTGCGCGGGTCCTTGGCCGCCATCAGTTCACACGCCGCGCTGCTGAGCCCGTCGAGGTCGCGTGGAACTTCGCGGCCGAGCGCGATGTAAGCCAGGCCGAAAACGCGCCGCAGCCGTTCGATCAACTGCGGCAACGCGGCTTCATCGCGCGGGCGGAGGATCAGTCGCTCGGAAATGTACTGGGGACCCGCAACCGACAGATCTTCGACCGACTGCTTAACGGCGGTGATCAGGCGGCTCAGGAAATACTTCTTGTTGCCGCCCTTCAGCCAGATTTCGTGATAGTGAAGGATCAGGATGCTGTTCATGGAATTGAAATTTCGTGTGGACTTTAGAGTATCGGGTTTGCAGGGCTGCCGCAAGCTGGCGGGTTTAATCTGCCGCGCATTGACGGCAGGAGTATAATGGCGCGGCATTCAGGCAAAGAACATCAGGCGGCTTTCCACTATGAGCTATCAGAAGATCCAAGCGCGGCTGGCGCGCGGTGAAACGATCCTGCTTGATGGGGGTGTGGGAACCGAAATCCTGCGTCGCGGGGTTTACTGGCGCTGCCATGGCATCGAGCGCAATCCCGATGTCGTGCGCGAGGTTCATGCCGACTACATTCGTGCGGGCGCCGACGTGATCAAGACCAATACCTTCCAGCTCAATCGGCGAGCCTACTCCAGTCTCTTCCACGGTCTCGAGCACTTGCGCCGTATTGGGCCGCCGGGACTCGAGCACAAGGCCGGCAAGCTCCTGGCCCAGGCGATCGAGCTGGTGCGCGAGGCACGGCGTCAGGCGGGCAAGGAGGATGACGGTGTGGCCATTGCCGGCGTGATCTCCCCCATCGAGCACTCCTTCCGCCCGGACCTCGTGCCGCCTTCCGACCAGTGCCGCGCCGAACACGCCGAAGTCGTAGGCCAGATGAAAGAAGGCGGTTTGGGGCGATCCTGTCAACGACAATCAAAACTCGACACCGGCAACAATCAGAAGTAGGCACATGGAATGGCTGAGTTTTGCTGACTTTGATCTGCAGGACAACGTTGGATTGAACGTGCGCGCCCCGGTATGAAGAGTGTCTTTGGTGAGTCCGAGTGATTGGACAGCATGATACTTTCGTAGGAAATAACTTTTGGAGAGAATTCGAATGTCACTGAATCGAAGAAGTATCATAGGACGGCTGGCGTTTGGCGTCGGAGCATTATTCACGAAGGGAAAGTTCGCCGGAGCTGCAGGACTTTCTGCAGCGGCTCTACAAATGGATCAAGGCACCGCACAGGCAAGGCGTTCCGCGGATCTGTCCATCCCAGGACGTGTCGGGGGCTACATTCGTCCTGGCACGATCGAGATCGTTCATCAGCAGTTTGAGCTCGTGGTGGTGGGCGGAGGTCTTTCCGGCACGTGTGCCGCAATCAGCGCCGCACGCAATGGCGTGAAGGTTGCGCTCGTTCATGAGCGTTCGATGCTCGGCGGCAATTCATCGAGCGAAGTCAGCAACTTTCCGGAAAACTCTTGCGCTTTCAACACCTGGAGCCGCGAATCGGGCATCATCGATGAGCTCTATACCGAGGAGCGCGCTCGCAACTGGACGCCTTCTTACGAAGGAAACGTAAATTCGCAATGGGATATCATTCTCTACGAATGGGCGCAGCGCGAAAGAAATCTAACACTTTTCCTCAATACGACCCTGCGGGAAGTGGAGATGGCGGATGAGTCTCGCATCCTCGCGATCCATGCGGCTCAGCTCGGAACAGAAAAGGACTTCATCATTCAAGCCCCGCTGTTCATCGATTGCACTGGGAACGGTGTACTGATCTATCGTTCGGGCGCAGAGTTTCGATGGGGGAGGGAGGCGCGCTCGGAATATGGTGAGCCGTCAGCTCCGGAGCTGGCCTCGACAGACATCATGGGCAGCACCCTCTTTTTCAAGGCGCGCGATACCGGACGCCCCATTCCATTCAAACGCCCCAACTGGGCGGCGGAATTCGCAACGGAGACGGAGCTGAGGGATCGTGACCACAGCTCTTTTGAGAATGGCTATGCGTGGATTGAAGTCGGCCATCCGATGCACTGGATCCGGGATAATGAGGCCATTCGGGCCGTACTGTTGCGGCAGTTTCTAGGCGTGTGGGATCATATCAAGAACCGGTGCACCCACGGTGATGTGCGCGAGCGGGCGCGGAATTTCGCACCCGATTTCATCAGCTTTAGTCCTTACAAACGCGAATCGCGGCGCATACGGGGGGACTACGTCCTGCGTGAGCAGGATCTTCGCGATCCTTCCGTTCATCCCGATGACCTTGCCTATGGCGTGTGGCCAATTGATGCTCACCCGCCGGGAGGAATTCTTAACCGCAGCCATACACCACCGTGGGGAGCTTATTTTTCGACGAAAGCCGATTTCGAAGAGTGCGCAACGCTTCCCTATGGTATCCCCCTCAGAAGCTGCTACTCGAAGAACGTGGTCAATCTATTGGCTGCCGGCCGCACCTTAGGCGGCAGCTACATCGCCTTTAGTTCAACCCGTGTGCTGGCTACAGGAGCGATCACTGGGCAAGGGGTGGGAGCGGCCGCTGCTCTGTGCAAGAAATATAATTGTGGACCAAGACAGGTGGCTCAGTCTCATTCCGAAGAACTTCAGCAGCTTCTACTCCGGCAGGATTCCTTCATCCCCGGCGTGGAGAACCGAGATCCTTTGGATATTGCCCGGACCGCCAGCGTCTCAGCCAGCAGTGAGTCTGCCCTGCATTTCCCTGAAGGCCCAGAATTCCATTCCGCCCAGTTTCCATTGGCCCAGATCTTCCCGGTCTCCTCGGAGCGGCTCGAGAAGATCGAGCTGCTGCTCAAGTCGAGCACTTCGCAAGCGATATCCGTGCGGCTCGGATTACGGAAGGCGATGCATGTGTGGGACTTTCGGTCCGATGAGGACCTGGCCACTGCCACTGCCGCGGTCCCGCCCGGCCACGAAGGCTATGTGCCGTTTGTCTTCAACCTGCGTACGGAGGCTGGGAGCCTCTATTACGTGCATATGGATTGCCATCCTGAGCTGGCGTGGTCGCTTTCGTCAGATCCTCCACTCTGGTCTGCTACGCCGTCCGCCGATGTCAAAGGGGCGCCGTCTCTGGTGCCCGTAGGCGTGACGCCCGCGGACCGGCCCGAGACAACAAAGTGGAGGCCCATCACAGACGGCAAGGTCTTTACCATGCGCATGACCCCGCAGCAGACTCCTTACGGGGCTGCAAATGTCATTCGCGGCACCAATCGACCGGACCGCTGGACAAACATATGGATCTCGGATCCTGAGCGCCCGCTGCCGGCCTGGATCGAACTGAAGCTCTCAAAACCAGTCGAGTTCAATCAGGTCCAGATTACATTCGACGATAACATCAACGTACGTGCCTACCTCCCGCAATTCAAATTTCCAGAATGCGTCAAACGCTATGAGGTTGCCGTGCATGCTGCCGGTCAGTGGAAGACAGTCGCTGAGGCGAAAGACAACTACTATCGTCGAGTCGTTCACACATTCTCACGGGTGCGCGCCGACCGGCTACGCATCACCATTCATGAAACCAATGGAGCCAAAACGGCCAATATCTACGAGGTGAGAATTTATAACGAACCGGATTCGCCTCAAAGCGGAAAGCCATCCGGCAATGTAATCGTTGACAAGCTGGTGGAGGAGTTTCGCACGGTACCGTTTCAAACACTCTAGCGTCAGTTCACCGCGATCGATCACGTCCAGTGCATGGCTCCGTCAGTGGGGTCACGCCATTTCGATGGTGCGATCGACAGCTATTGTGATGGTCATTGAGCGTATGGTTCACCGTTTTCAACGGCTCGCACCGCTGCGTCGCGAACGCGCCGTACGAGTGTTGATCACATCAATGATGGTGCTTCCGAAGATGATTGTCTTTAGTTTGCGCACATTAATGTGTGAAAGAAATGTTGGCGCCGCCTACGAGATAGTTAGCTGGAAGTAAAGGAGAAGAGCATGGCGAATCGTCGCAAACTCATTTTGGGGACTGCTGCATTCGGCGCGCTCCTTGTCCAAAATATTCGGTTGGCCTCCGGTGAGAGTGTAGTTTCAACTGCTTCGAGATCCTTACGTACTCTCATTCTTGGGGGCACCGGATATATTGGCCCTCACTTTTTCCAAGCCGCGGTCGCGCGGGGACATAAGGTATCCGTATTCAAGCGTTCAAAGACGCGGGCTCGGACCTGATGCTTTTCGAAACTTTTAACAGTTCGAAGGAAGCGCGCACGGCGCTCGAGGCGGCAAGCGACCTGGGCATTCCCGGCTGGGGCGGCTTTGTCTGTGATTGGACGGGGAAGCTGCTGAACGGCGAGACGGCGGCGCAAGTCGCGGCAGGGTTGAAAGGAATCGAGCCCGACGTCTTACTCTTCAACTGCGCGCCAGTGCCGGATATTACCCTGGCGCTCAGCGAACTCGCGAAACACTATGACCAGCCGATGGGCGGTTACGCGCACGTTGGCCGATTCGATCCTCCCGACTGGATGTTCACCGACGAATATCCGCCCGACCAGTACCTTGCCGCGGGGCGTGAGTGGATCCGCCTCGGAGCTCAGGTCATCGGCGGCTGCTGTGGCACCACGCCCATGCACATCGAGACCCTGAAGCAGGGCCTGCCGAAAACCTTGCCCGTATAGCGACGAGCCTCTGTCGCCAAGCACAGCTTTCACGCCCCGCGGGATAGGGATTCAACAGAACTCTGTTCGCTCTGTTTCGCCAGCCGCATATACCCCAGCGCCATCAGGTGAACGCCGAGCGCACAGGGCACAAAGCCCGCGATGCCTTCCCGCCAGACAATGTAGAAAAACCCGAGATGGCCAATTGCGGCCGGAAAGTAGAACGCAACGAGTCCGCGCCGGATATCGACCCACTTTGATCCAGAATCCCTGCGGCCCGACGCGTGAGCCCACCACAACCCCAGAGGACCCAGGGCATAGAACACCCAAATCCCCAGCAAGAACCATGCGGGCACATCACCCTGAATCCATTTCATTGCGGTGAGCGCGAAGAGGACGAACACGGCAAGGGCCAGGAGGCCTATCCATCTCCAGAAGATTTTCCGGGGCCAGAATTTTCCCGGTAGAAAGCACGAAACAATGATTAGCGCGCCGCCGATGGCCCCGTATTCGTCCGCGGCCATGGGCAGGAGGGCCACTACATCCGAAAGCAGGAGTAGAGAGAGGGTTCCACTGATGAGGAGAAGAGTGCGACACAGCGAACGGTTCCGGAGGAGAGGCGACTTCCCTAAGGAAATCAAGGCGAATAGGGCTGTCCAAGTGGCCAGAGCCAGCACCGCGCCGTAAAACGCCTGGCCAAGATGGTTGGGAAGCATGATTCCTATAAACGACGGCCAGGCGCCATTCCCCCGGATGAGCTCGTAGCCTTTTGTTTTCGGGCCGCAGGAGTCATATCCAATGGGGAGGAAAAGCGTGACCAGCACCAGGACGCTGCCACTGGCGAGCGAAACGCGCGGCCTGAGCGGAGTGAGGAGATGATGGGCGATACCTTGGCCAGTATCTATCGCGCGCGACGCCCAAGTGGGGCGCAAATTCGAGCCGCTCGCAGGAGGTGTTGGTGTGATTGGGTCTGGGCCGGGCATGAAGAGTAGCCTCGCAGCCGGGCCTCCCGCTGGGAGGGTGGGAGGCCGGGGTGAATCTTATGCCAGTTCCGCCAGGCAAGCAAACGAATGCGCGCTCTGGGCCTTATGGGGCGGTCCGGGCTTGACAAGACCGCCCCATGGAGATAGGCTACATATGTAACTTAGCGGAGACCGCCGGCCCGGCGGGGTCCGGGATAAGGCACGAGGAGAGTTTGCGCATGATCTCGCGAAAAAACAAGAAGTGACGGAACGAAGCCACGATGTTCTTTAGAATCAACAAAAGCCAGGCGAGTGTGCTGTCTCGAGAGCCCTCTGACCAAAGTCGGTTAGCCGGCAGACCCGGGTTCCGACGGCGGTTAGGCTACTTCCCCATCCCTCTCTTTCGGGCTCTCAGAATCTCACGCGCGGCGTTGGCGCCGGAGAGGCCGGTGAGACCATTTCCCGGATGCGTTCCCGAGCCGCAG
>JACQNR010000048.1 GCA_016202975.1 Acidobacteriota bacterium | reverse complement strand
GCGCAAGCTCTCGGCGCGCGCGCCCGGTCGCTCCCTGCGCATGCAGATGCGCCAAGCCCTGTTGCTCGGACTGAGTTTCAACCTTTACCGCTTGAGGCATCGCCACCTATTCCTGAGGATGTCAACAGAGCCACTCTATCTCAAGGATGCCTTGCGGATTCCCATTGTCGGCTATGCCCTCGTGGCAGCGTGTTGCCGTGTACGCCCCCCTTCCCGACGTGGTCGTCGAGTAGGTTTGCAACGGAGACCATTCGCGCTTCGCGACCGACCCAGCTCGTTCAGTTCAGGGATGCATGGTCTCATTTTGCTGAAAGACCGATCGAGGAGGGAACGGGGAATGGTCTGCACGCCATCACAGCCGATGCAAACTGTCACGCGAAATCAATTGACCTCATGTGATGGATGTAGCCGGTGATGTTCTGAGGGATGCTGCGAAAATTTCGGTGTCGAAGCACGCGCTGCTTGTTCAACTTCCCGCCCGAGGTCTGCCCTTCATCCTCGGATCATAAAGTAATAACGTACACGCGAACTGAAGGCATGATCTCAACAGGTGATTAGGGCACGTGACAAAGGCATACCTCTTGAGCTAAGAGATGGTTGCTGACTTGGTGTTCCGGTATGGGGGCTTTGGCCACCCATCCGTCGATGAGTTCCCGCACCGTAACAAACCGATTCTCCTGGAGTAGGCTGGCAAGCCGGGCCTCCATCCCTGCCAGGTTCGTATAATGACGAAGTCGGGAACGCAATCCGACGGGCAGATGGGGTTGACCAGGATCGATCTCCCACGGATGGAAATACACGACCACGGGAATATTCTCTTGCTTGGAAGCCCGCCGAATCGCCCAGCGGTTAAACGAGAACGGGAGGATTCGCAAGTATCCGCCACCGCCAAAGGCCCAGACCCTACCCATCGCGCGGAAGGTCGGCATCGGCACTTCAAGAAGAGTCAGACCACTTTCGCTGCGCCAGCGGAACGGGGCGCGAGGCGCCGATGGCATTCCGTAGAGGTCGTGCTGAACGGGAAACACGCTGGAATCGTAGCGAAAACCCTCCTCGGCTAGAATTTCGATGGCCCAGAGGGATCGGTGATCGATCGAAAAGGTTGGGGCGCGGTAGCCGCGCGGCTTCTCTCCTGTCGCGTCTTCCAGTGCATTCACTGCGCGTCGTGTGTCTTCGCGAAATTCCTCGAGCGTGATGGTCCAGATGCGGCGATGCCAGTAACTGTGACAGCCGATTTCGTGGCCGGCATCGGCAATCTCGCGCATAAGACGAGGCGCTCGCTCGGCGGCCCAGCCGAGTATGAAAAAGGTGGCTCGCGTGTCGTACCGGGCGAGAAGGTCCAGGGCCCTCTTCGTATTTTCCTCAAAACGCGATGCATAGGAGGGCCAGGCGTCCCGCGAAACTATGCCCGAGAGAGCTTCAACATGGAAGTAGTCTTCGAGATCAATGCTAATAGCCAGGGGCGGACCGTCCCGCAATGGGGATGGACGCTTTCCCGCGTTCGGGCTTTCCGTAGGGGTGGCCCCCCCCTCACCCAATCGTCCTGATGTTCCCACGTGCTCTCCCGAAGAATTGTTTCGAAGGCAATCTCGGCGGGCTGCGTCCGTGGCTCGCGGCGGGCGCGACCGGGACACAAATCCACGCGCGCCATTATAGCATTGGGGCGACCTGCTCGAGACCGCATGGTAAAGGACATGCCATCGGTCGGTTTCCGAATACATTGAATGCAAACAAGATGCTAAGGAGGAGAGCATCGCGACGATAGAAATGGTAAATTAATCTGTTAGCATCTTATTGGGATGGTGGGTCAGTTCAATAACCTCAACGTACTACAAGAAACGCTCCGAAAGCGGATTGTCATCCTGGATGGCGCCATGGGCACCGCGCTGCAGGCCCATGGTCTGCAGGAGGCCGATTACCGCGGTCAGGAGTTCCGCGACCATCCCAGGCCTCTGCGGCTGAACACCGATATCCTGAACATTACGCAGCCTCGCCTCGTCGAAGCGATTCACACTGAGTATCTGGAGGCTGGCGCCGACATCATCGAGACCAATACTTTCAACTCCAACGCGTACTCGATGTCGGAATATGGACTCCAGCATCGTGTCCGCGATCTGAACATCGCGGGGGCTCAGAACGCGCGCCAGGCGGCTGAGAATTTCACGACAACGCATCCCGAACGCCGTAGCTTCGTCGCGGGTGCGCTCGGCCCCACCAGCCGCACCGCCTCGCTCTCTCAAGAAGTCTCGAGTCCTGCTTTCCGCGCCGTCACTTTTGATGACCTGCGGGAAGCTTATTACGAGCAGGCGCGCGCCCTTGTGGAGGGTGGCGTGGATCTGCTGCTCGTGGAAACCATCTTCGACACCCTCAACGGCAAGGCGGCGCTCTTCGCCATCGAGCAGTTATTCGAAGATACAAGGCGACGCCTGCCGGTCATGGCGTCCGTCACCATCGTGGACCAAAGCGGCCGGAATCTCTCTGGACAGACGGTCGCGGCATTTCTGGTTTCGGTTTCGCACATCAAGCTTCTGAGCGTCGGTATCAATTGCTCGCTCGGGGCGCGGCAGATGCGCCCCTTTTTCGAAGAACTGGCCGAGAGAGCACCTTTTTACGTGAGCTGCTACCCGAACGCGGGACTGCCTAATGCCTTTGGGGGGTTTGATGAAACGCCGGAGCGGATGGCAGCCGATTTGGGCGAGTTCGCCGCAAACGGTTGGCTGAACATTGTGGGCGGCTGCTGCGGGACTACACCCTCACACATCCGCGCCATTGCGGAGGCAGTCCATAAGCACAAGCCGCGGGTAATTCCAGAACCCGATTCGCTCACTCGCTTCAGCGGACTCGAGACGTTCACGATCCGCCCGGAAACCAATTTTGTCAACATCGGCGAGCGGACGAACGTAACCGGCTCGCCGAAATTCGCTCGGCTGATTCTGGATGGCAAGTACGAAGAAGCTCTCTCCGTCGCCCGGCAACAGGTTGAAAACGGCGCGCAAATTCTCGACGTCAACATGGATGAGGCGATGCTCGATTCCGAGCGGGCCATGACGACCTTCCTCAATCACATCGCCGCGGAGCCCGACATTGCCCGCATTCCCATCATGGTGGACAGCTCGAAATGGTCTGTCCTCGAAGCCGGCCTCAAATGCCTGCAAGGGAAAGGCATCGTGAACTCCATCAGTCTGAAGGAAGGCGAGGAGGTGTTCAAGCATCACGCCTGGGCGATTCGCCGCTACGGCGCGGGAATGGTGGTCATGGCCTTCGACGAGAAGGGGCAAGCCGATTCCGTCGAGCGCAAGGTCGAGGTCTGCACGCGGTGTTACAAAATTCTGACGCAGGAGGTGGGCGTCCCCGCCTCGGACATCATCTTCGACCCCAACGTGCTCACTATCGCCACGGGGATCGAGGAGCATGCAAATTACGCCGTGAACTTTATCGAAGCCACGCGGCGCATCAAAGCCACTCTGCCCGGCTGCAAGGTGAGCGGCGGAATCAGCAACCTCTCGTTCTCCTTCCGCGGCAACAACGCCGTGCGCGAAGCAATGCATTCGGCCTTTCTCTACCATGCGATCCAGGCGGGTCTTGATATGGGAATCGTGAACGCGGGCCAGCTCGCGATTTATGAGGAGATTCCCAAAGACCTTCTCGAGCTGGTCGAAGATGTGGTTCTCAATCGGCGCCCGGATGGCACAGAACGCCTGCTTGCTTTCGCCGATTCGGTCAAGCAGCAGGCAAAAGGGGAGACCCGCGAGGACGCCTGGAGGCAGGCGCCCGTCGAGGAGCGTCTCGCGCATGCCCTGGTCAAAGGCATTACCGATTACATCGAGGCGGACACCGAGGAGGCGCGCCTCAAGTTCGCGCGGCCGCTCGAGGTTATCGAGGGGCCCCTGATGAATGGAATGAAAGTCGTGGGCGACCTTTTCGGTTCCGGGAAGATGTTCCTGCCGCAAGTGGTGAAGAGCGCGCGCGTGATGAAGAAAGCGGTCGCCTATCTTCTCCCTTACATGGAAGCGGAGAAACTGAAAACGGGCCGGCGCCAGGCCGAAGGCAAGGTGGTGATGGCCACGGTCAAGGGCGACGTCCACGATATCGGCAAAAACATCGTAGGGGTCGTGCTGGGCTGCAACAATTACGAGATCATCGATCTGGGCGTCATGGTTCCCGCCGAGAAAATTCTGCAGACGGCGCGAGACGTTCAGGCGGACATGATCGGACTGAGCGGACTGATCACGCCTTCACTCGATGAAATGGTGCACGTGGCAAGGGAGATGGAGCGCGAAGGATTCAGTATCCCGCTGCTGATTGGCGGCGCCACGACCAGCCGCGTCCATACTGCTGTGAAGATCTCACCGGCCTACAGCCAGCCCGTGGTGCACGTGGCGGACGCCTCTCGGGCCGTGGGAGTGGTGGGCCACTTGAAAAACCCCGAACTCAAGAAGGCCTTCGTCGAAGAGAACCGCCAGGAACAGGAGAAAGCCCGAGCTTCGCATCGCAATGCGGGCGCGCCCAAACTCCTTTCCCTGGAAGAAGCGCGACGGCGAAAGCCGGTCTTTGACTGGTCCCGGCAGGAAATCCCCAAGCCTTCGTTCACCGGCGTTCGCGCGATCGATTCGTATCCGCTTGAAGAGATTGTACCTTACATCGATTGGACGCCGTTCTTCCATGCCTGGGAATTGCGCGGGGTCTATCCGAGAATTCTCGAAGCGTCCGGTACCGGCGAGCGCGCCCGCGAGCTGTGGGAGGACGGAAAGAAATTACTGGCCCAAATCGTCGCCGAGAAATCACTCACGGCTCGCGCGGTGTTCGGATTTTTTCCGGCTGCGAGCATTGGGGACGATATTGAGATTTTCGCGGATGATTTCCGGTCTCGGACTGTGGCCACGTTCCACACCTTGCGCCAGCAGCTTGAGAAACCGCCGGGGGAGAAAAACTTCGCCCTCGCCGACTTCGTCGCGCCCGCCGATTCCGGGCGAGCCGACTATCTGGGGGCGTTCGCGGTGACGGCCGGGATCGGACTCGAGCAACTCACCCAAAAATTCGAACGCGACCATGACGACTACAACTCCATCATGGCCAAGGCCCTGGCGGACCGCCTTGCCGAGGCGCTGGCGGAAGCGCTGCACAAGCGCGCGCGCGAGGCCTGGGGTTATGGGTGCAATGAAAACCTCAGCGCGGAAGACCTCCTTCGCGAGCGCTACCGCGGCATCCGCCCCGCTCCGGGCTATCCCGCTTTCCCCGACCACACCGAGAAGCAAACTCTGTTTCAATTACTCCGCGCGGAAGAAAGTACAGGAATATGCCTTACAGAAAACTTTGCGATGTGGCCAGGCGCTTCTGTCTGCGGGCTCTACTTCTCGCATCCTGAGTCGAAATACTTCGCAGTCGGCAAAATCGATCGCGACCAGGTGAGAGACTACCAGACGCGCAAGGGATTGGACTT
>JACQNR010000371.1 GCA_016202975.1 Acidobacteriota bacterium | reverse complement strand
GGTTGAGATTTCGCAGAAATGGCATTCCTGTGTCCAACCGTCCTCAGGACGACGCTCGGGCTGGTCCCTCAGGTGAGGAAACGTGAGGGGGTCGCCGATCACGTGCAAAGTCCAGAAGTACTCATAGCGGGCTTCGGGCGCGAGAACATATCCCCAATTGGTGAATCCCCAGCGCCGCCCGCCCAATTCGAATGCACTGGTCTTCTGCCATGACTCAGCGGCTCTCTGAACGGGGCTCTTGGTGGGCCACTTCGATGTGTCGAACCACTTCCGGCGGAAGGCAATCCATTCCTCCTGTGTCCGCACGCGTTCGCGTTCGGCCTTGAATTCCTCGAACCTCGTCATGAATTCCGGCTGAAAAGACATGGCTCAAAATACCACGGGTCGGCGCGGGTTCCGAGCGGGCGATTTGCCGGACGTCTCAGGCATTGAGGTTCTTCAACAATTCGCCCGTGGTGAATATGCGCGAGGACCTGGCGAGGACGCCGAACAGGCGTCGCGCGTCGCCATTATCGAAGGCGAGCCCATGGACGCTTCCGGCGAAGAGTTTGCGGAAGAAGGCGCTAAATTCCGGTTCCAGGGCCTGGCGCGTGGCGGCGTTATTGGGGGCAATTAGCCGGTCATTCATGGAAATCTCAATTTCCTGGCCATTGAAACGAAGCTTGCCGTCGAGGCTGGGGTCGGTTTCGAGCGCCTGGCAAGCGGCAAGCGCGGCACGCGCGGCTTGGGCGAGTCGCCCCTGATTCGTGCCCGCGACTGCCGCCTTGCGGTTGTAGCGGACGCCCAGGCGATGATTGGTGTCATCGACACTGTAATTGGCTTCGTGACCGATTAAGATCACGCCGGGCCCTCCCGGGACGTGACGATAGTCGGCGACGTCGAGGAGCAACTCCTCGCGACTCTGCTCCTGTATCCATCCGTGAAAAATGGGCACCAGACGCTCGAGGTCGACCGCCGCGGGATCGCTGACAATAAGTTTTACGTTAATGTGCTGAAGTTCCATAAGTGAGCTCAAGCCGTTGTGGTCACCGCCATGCGGTTGTAGCAACTGTGTGACGCTTCGATGAAAAGCTGGGCTTCTTCGATCAGGTGGCGGACGGACTCGAGCGTGCGGGGCTCCCCGGCGCGCTTGTGCGCGGCGAAGAAATACTGCGCGAATTTTCCGCCCGCAAAGGGATCGAAAAACTGTTGCGTATCGTAGAAGCGGGCGCGGAATTCGCGGACGATCTCCTCGGGGTCGTCCGAGACGTCCTGGTCGCCGGTCTTAACAAGCGCTTTCGCGGCCTGAAGCATGGCTTCGTACGCAAGGTCGCCCGCCCGCTGGACATGGTCCATTTCGAGCGCCAGTTGCGCCTCGAAGACTTTGCGCTCGGAAGCCGCAAGCCCGAATTCCACGGCGGAAACCACCTCGCCGGCGCACTCCCCCACGCCTAGATCGCCCAGGCTGAACTCCCGAGGATCGCCCCAATCGCTGAAATACGACCGATCTGAGGGGTCCGACGGAAGCTTGGTCAAGTCTTCCAGCATGCCCCGCAGTTCGGCCTTGCCGATGCGCTGGATGAATTCCTGGAAGCGCTCGCCGTTTCTGCGGTCCGTGACGTAGCGTTCCGTGAGGCGGGCGACCGTTGCCGGAATATTCTTCGACGGGATGGCCATGACGGGCAGTCCATAGGAGGCGGCATTGCGAGTCCACTCGCCGCCCAGGATGAGCTGGAAGTGCGGAACGGTGAATCCCGCCATTTTCCGGCTGACACCGTAGAATCCGAGGTCGGCGACGTGGTGCTGCCCGCAACTGTTGAAGCAGCCACTAATCTTGATGTGAAGATTCTGAACGGCGGCATCGAGTTGAAGTGCCTTTTCGGCCAGCCGGTTCCGCAATTCCGCCGCGAGTCCACGTGAAGACGAGATGCCCAATTTGCAGGTGTCGGTTCCAGGGCACGCGGTGATATCGAGTATCGTACCTGCGCCCGCTTCGCCAAGGCCTGCTGCAACGAGTGCGGCATGAAGGTCGGGCAGGTCACTCTCGCTCACCCAGCGAATCACCATGTTCTGCTCGACCGTGGTGCGCACCGTCTCCCGCGTAAACCGCCGGGCAATATCCGCCAAGGCGCGCAACTGCGCGGCAGTAATGTCTCCAAGGGGCAGCGCTACGGTCGCGACGACATATCCCGGCTGGCGCTGCGGGCGCGTGTTGGTCTTCTTCCACCGCTCGAACGCTTCGGACTTTGGGCCGTTGCTGGATTGGCCCGTGGGCCGCAGCGGCTCTTCGTGGAACCGTTCGGCATCGCGAATGTATTCCGTCCATCGCGGGTCGTGGGGAAGTTTGGCGCGCTCCTCGAGAACCAGTTCCCGGAACTTCTCGATGCCTAGGTCATTCACCAGGAACTTGATGCGCGCGCGGTTGCGGTTCTTCTTTTCACCGAGGCGGGCGAACACACGCGCAATCGCCTGGGCAAGCGGAAGAAGCTCTTCCGGCGGAATGAAGGAATCGAACAGTTTGGCTTTGTAGGGGACGGTGCCGAGCCCGCCGCCCACGTACATTTCGAATCCCCGCTTTTGAACTCCGTTGTCAATTCGCATGGTCGCAATCAGGCCCAAGTCGTGCATGCTGGTCAGGGCGCAAGGGTGCTGCGAGCAGCCGCTGAAGGCGGGTTTGAACTTTCGCCCGAAACTCTGGCAATCGGGGTGGCCCAACAGGAATTTTGAAAGAGCCAGGGCGTAGGGCGTCACATCAAAGGCCTCGTCCTGGCAGACTCCGGCGAAGGGGCACGCGGTGACGTTACGGACGGAGTTTCCGCAGGCCTCGCGGGTCGTGATGTGGGCAGCGGCAAGGCGGCGCATCAGTGTGGGCGTATCGTCGATGTGAACGTAGTGGAGCTGGAAATCCTGGCGGGTCGTAACGTGGGCGATGCCGTCGGAGTATTCTTCGGAGAGGTCCGCGAGCGTCTCGAGTTGCTCCGCGTTGAGCCCGCCGCCCGGAATCTTGATGCGCTGCATGCCTGGGGCGTCCCACATGGTGTTGGGACCTTTGGTCAGTTGGCCCGAAGGGTAGACAATTTCCTGAACCTTTTTCCCGTCGTGCCGCTGGCCATTGTCGTAGCGTTGGCCGTAAATGCCCCGCCTTAGGCGTGTTTCGGCCAGGACGCGCTCGTCCAGTTTGCCTTGTTTGCGCAGCTCAAGCTCGGTCTCGAAGATGTCGATTTCGCGTGCAAGACCCTCCGGCATCTTTCCCGTAAGTTGTTCTTTCCATTTCGGATTCGAGACTTTCATAGCCAGCGCGCTCCAAAAACAAAAAACCCACCGCCTGAATTTGATCCGGCGGTGGGTTTGGATTAATGCTGGATTACTTTATAATCTTTAGGGTAACCCTTCCCACGCCGGCACACGAGGACAGCAGCAACAACAACAGGTCGAATTGCCAGCGGGTATGATGATAGAAGTCATGTTGACCTAGCCAGAATACCCAAAATTGGGCGTAAAGTCAACTTTCGATTTCTCACCCGCCTGAGATGCCGGCGTTGCAGAGGGTGGGGCGTGGCGCAAAATGGCCGCTTCACGTAAGGCTCACAATGTGTTATAGATAGTGAGCCTACAGGTTTAACCATGCCAGTTCCCAAGGTTCTCAAAGGCCGGTACGAGATTCGGGAAGTTCTCGGCAAAGGGGGGATGGGTGTCGTCTATAAAGCATTCGACACCGTCCTCAAGCGCGACCTGGCCCTCAAGACCATCCTCGACATCGCCGACCAGAAGGCCGTAGAACTCTTTCACAAGGAGTACGAAGTTCTCGCCTCCATCAGCCATCCGAATATCGTCGAAATATTTGACCTGGGCGAGTACGAAGAAGACGGCGAAAGCATTCCTTACTTCGTCATGCCGCTGTTGAGCGGGATGCCTCTCGACAAGGTGATTAAAGCGGCGAGCCACCGCCTGACGGTCGAACGCTCGGTCGATATCATCTCGCAGACTTGCCGCGGTCTGCAGGCTGCGCACGAGCGCGGGCTGGTCCACCGCGACCTGAAGCCCAGTAACGTCTTCGTCATGGATGACGACTCGGCGCGCATCATCGATTTTGGCGTGGTCCACAAAACCGAGCATCAGTCCACCAAAGGCATGAAGGGTACGCTGCTTTATATGCCTCCGGAACTGATCGAGATGAAAACGCCCACGCCGCTCTCCGACATCTTCTCCCTGGGCGTGGTGGCCTACGAGACACTGACCCAGCGAAAGCCCTTCGAGCGCGGGAATCAATACGAGATCATCCAGGCGCTGCTTCACTATGTGCCGCCGCCAGCCTCGGAAATCAACCCGACCGTTAACCCCACCGTCAGCCGCGTGGTCCACAAGGCCATGGCGAAGCAGCCCTACCACCGCTTTTCCACTGCGCGCGAATTCGCCGAGACGCTGCAGAAAGCCCTGCGCAACGAGCCCATCGAGATTTTTGACCCGGCGCGCATTCAGCCGCGCATTCAGCGCGCGACCAAGGCCTTCGAGCAGGGCGATTTCCAGTTTGCCGACGAGATTCTGCGCGAGCTGGAAGCGGAAGGGCACATCGACCAGACCATGTCGATGCTGCGGCGGAAAATCGACCAGGGAATGCGGCACAAGCGCATCCAGCAGCTCCTGGAGAGCGCGCGCACCCGGTTTGAAGAGAAGGAATACCCCCTGGCGCTGCAGAAGGTGCAACAGGTCTTGGATCTCGAGCCCGATAACGCCGTGGCGCTGGCGCTGCGCAATAGCATTGAGACCAAATACACAGAAGACAAGATTGAGGACTGGTTCCGGCTGGTCCGCCAGCACATCGACAATCACGCCTACACGCACGCGCGACAGGCCCTCGAGAACGTGGTTCAGATGAGCCCCTCCGACACGCGCGCCCGGCAGATGAAGGCCGAAATCGACCGGCTGGAAGACGAATACCTGTCGTTGCACAAGGAGAAGGAGCAACTCTACCAATCAGCCGTCGATGCCTGGCAGAAGGGCGAAATCAGCTCGGCGCTTCTCAAGCTGGAGCGTGCTCTCGACTTGGATCGTCGCGCGCCCGACTCTGCCGCACCGGAGCGCGGCGCCTCCTACCAGAACCTCTACAACCAAGTCCGCTCCGAGCACGACGCCATGAACAGCTCTTACGCCGAAGCGCGGAAGCTGATTTCCGACCGCGAATTCGGGCGGGCTCTGGAGATTTGCGACCAGTATCTGGCCAAATACCCCGGCCACGCGCTGTTTCAAGCGCTCAAGTTTGACGTCGGAGAGCAGCAGCGCCAGGAGCTCTCCCGCTATATCGCCGAACTGGATAATCAGATCGAGGCCGAGCCCGACCTCGACAAGCGCGTCAGCATTCTCAAGGAAGCTTTGAACCGTTTCCCCAACGAAGCGCATTTCGAGCGCACAATGCGCCTGACGCGCGAGAAGCGCGACCTGGTGGCCTCAATTGTGGCCAAGGCTCACTTGTATGAAGAGCGCGCCCAGTACGGCGACGCGCTGGGACAGTGGGAGATTCTCTCCACGATTTACGAGCAATATCCGGGCTTGAATGTGGAGATGGATCGCATCATCAAACGCCGCCTGCAGCAGGAGCGCTCCGAAGCCAAAGCCAAGGTGGTGGCTCAGGTTGACCGGCAGCTTCACCTGGGGAATCACGCCACGGCGCTGGATTTCCTGCAGAAAGCCAAAACGGAGTTCCCGGACGACGCGGAACTCGCCGAGCTTGAGAAGCTGGCGCAGCAGGGCGTGGAGCGCGCGGTCGAGGCCGCCAAACTGCTCGCCGAGGGAGAGGAACTCTGCGCTGAGAAGAAGTTTGACCTGGGGTTTGGTTTGCTGCGCGAGGCCCGCCAGCTGGATGAGGGCAACCCCGCCATCCGGGCCGCCATGGTGACCGCGCTGGTCGAGCGCGCCAAGCATGTTCTCGATTCCGACTGGCGCTCGGCGGACGACCTGGTTCGCCAGGCGCTCGAGCTCGACCCGTCGAATGCCTTGGGCAAGAGCGTCCGAACCCTTGCGCAGGACCAGAAGCGCGAGGAACTGGTGACGCAATGCATCTCCAAGGCGCGCCAGAAGCAGACCAGCGGGGACATTGCCGGGGCGCTGAAGGAGGTTGAGGCAGGCCTGGCTTCGTATCCCGAAGAACCACGGCTGACGCGTTTGCAGGAAACCCTGAAGCGGGAGCTAAAAGATTCCAAGCGCCGTGATGCGCGCCGCCAGAGCTTGCAGGAGCTTGGACGCCTCGAAAAGGAGGCCGAGACGATCGCAGATGTGGCTTCGCTCAAGGCCCTCTCGGGACGGATTCAGGAAATCGCCCAGAAGGGCGCCCAGGATCCGGAAGTGCGGTCCATGGCCGCTGGAATCGAGAGCCGCTTGGAATCGAAGGCCGAGGCGGCGAAGAAGGCTCCTTCCCCTCTGCCTGCTTCCCAGGCGTCCTTCTCCGATGAGGGGACGGCGGTATTTCGTGGCATCCCTGACCTTTCGAAGGGACCAGCGGTTCCGCCACCGCCTCCGTCACCCCCGCCTCAGCCCGCATTCTCCGATGAGGGCACAGCGGTATTTCGTGGCATCCCTGACCTTTCGAAGGAACCAGCGGTTCCGCCACCGCCTCCGTCACCCCCGCCTCAGCCCGCTTTCTCCGATGAAGGGACAGCGGTATTCCGCGGCATCCCTGACCTTTCGGCGGAGCCAGCGGTTCCGTCCTCCCCCGCTGTGGCTCCGCCTCAGCCTACCTTCTCCGACGAGGGAACAGCCGTCTTTCGTGGCTCCCCGGCGCTTGGAAAGGAGCCCTCAGCGCCCGCGGCGCCCATTCCTGCCCAGCCGACACAGCCCGCGGCGCGCCAGGAGCCAACGGGTGGTCCTGAAACTTCCAGAGTTGCGAAAGCTCCTGGTCCGGCCCAGCCAACGCCCCCAGCGGCGAAGCTTCCCATTCCCGTCAGGGCGCCCACGGCGCCTGTGCCGACGGCCATAGCGCCGCCAGCTCCAGCTAGGACCCAGAAAGGCATGGCGTCTCCACCAACTGCAAGGCCTGCGGCGACGGCTCAGAAGGTGGCACCGCCTATCAGACGGGCTCCTGCTCCCCCGGCATCCGCGGGGCCGGTTGGACCGCCAGAGCTTGAAGAGACTCGCATCCGAGATATTCCCAAGATTGAGATGCCCGCCTCGTCAGTCCCCCAGCCACCCGAAGCCCCTGCGGGGAAGCGCTCGCCGATTCCTTTCCTCGTCGGTGGAGCGGTCGTGCTTCTCTTGATCCTGGCTGCAGGAGGCTATTTCGCGTTCAAGCATTTGAAGCCCAAGCAAGTCGGCCCGACCGTTGCCATTGAAGTCCAGACATCACCTGCCGGCGCGAAGATCAAGATCAACGAGGAAGACCGTGGCACTTCCAACCTTCAACTCGACCTGCCCCCCGGCTCGTATAACCTGCAGGCTGTACTGCCCGGGTACCAGACGGAGGCGACCAAACTGGAGGTCAAGCTTGGCGCTCCCGCTTCGATCGACCTCACGCTCCAGGCGCTGCCCCAAACCGTGCGTCTTTACACGGACCTTGCATCCGGGTCGGCCAAGCTCAATGGCAATCCGGTCGGTGAGCTTCAAGGGGGTGAGTTGATTCTGGACAGCCTGTTGCCTGGCAAGCACAACATCGAAGTCGATGGCGGGAAGAGCCAGGCATCGTTGTCCGTCGAAACCGCTCCCGGGGCTCTCCCCGTGGTGACTTCGCCGGTGACGGCCAAGGAATTGAAGGTGGTGGTTTTCGCCAACCTGGGGAGCGACGGCCGTGTGTACACGAGTTTCGGACCGGTGAACATCACGCTGGACGGCCAGCGCGCGGGAAACGCCGGACCGGACGGTTTGGCTGTGAACAACCTGACCCCCGGGCGCCACGAGCTGCTGCTTGGCGAGGGCGCGGACCAGCGCAAGATCGGGATCGAAGCGGGCAGCGTGCCGTCGGTTACGGCATTCATGAGCTCGGACCGGGACGCGGGTACGCTGGTCGTCGTCACCGGCGAAGACAACGTTCGGGTCCTGATTAACGGCAGAGAGATCAGGCGGAAGACCCAGCGCGGCCAGCTGCGCATCCCCAACCTCGACGTCAAGGCCTATGAGGTCCAGGTGGTAAAGGATGGGTTTCAGCCCGTTCCCGCCCAGCAGGCGGAAATCCGCAAAGGGACCGAGACTCAGGTTGTGTTTCGGCTGACGCCGGTCCCCAGCGTGGCCTCGATGCAGATCCAGGGTGCGCCGCCGGGCGCCCAGGTGCTGCTCGGCCAGCGCGTACTGGGCTCGGTGCGTGACGACGGGACGTTTTCAACCTCGGGTATTTCTCCGGGCGAACACGCCGTCGAGATCCGCAAGGAAGGATTCCGAAGCAAGCGTCTGACGCGCATGTTCGGGGCAGGGGAAACCTTGCGGCTGGGTGGCAACGAAGTTGTGCTGGAAGCGGCCCAGGGGATGCTGCACCTGAACGTCTCGCCGCCGGACGCGCAAGTGACCATCGCGCTGGTGGGCGACCCACAGACGCGGGTGGTCCGGGAAACGACCCTCAATTTGCCCGAAGGGACCTACATCCTGCGGGCCAAGGCGCCGAATTACGCTTCCGGCTCTGTCTCGGTCAGGATCAGTGCTGGTGAAACCAAGAGCATCGAGCTGAAACTTACGGGCGAACGAACAGGCGAGGCGGGTTGGGAGAATGCCTCCGCCTGGACGCGTGAAGGCAACTGGCTGATCCGGAAAGGCGGAGGGATTTCCCTCTATGGCGCCACGCCCACGGCTGGGCGGTTTGTCTTCACCATCACCTTACGCAAGGGAAAACGCCTGCAATGGGTGCTCAATCACACTGACGGGAGAAACTACGCCCTGTTCCAAACCGATAAGAAGAACTTCTATCGCAGCGTGGTGAGGAACGGCTCGACGCAGGAGCTGGCCAAGGTGCCCATGCCCGTCGAATATAGCGGATACTACACCATCCAGATCCGCATCGGCCCCGGCAGCGTCGTGCACGAATTGTTTAACGGGAAGGCGTGGGTCCCGCTCGATTCCTGGACCGATCCGGGGACAAACGTGACGGCGGGAAAGTTCGGTATTTTAGTTCAGGGTAATGATGAGGTTGGTATTTCTAACTTCGCGTTCTATCCACAGTAGTCAGCTGCCCTGAGACCCCGCTCCTTACCCCTTCACTTCTTGCGGAACACTTCCAGCTGTGCGGCCGGGATGGCGAGCTTCTGCAGGCGGTCCTGGCCGTCAATCCACAAGTCGATCCGCGCGTTATCCGTGGTCATCACCAGATGTTCCAGAAGCTGGTCGCGGCCGCCCACCTCGGTGCGGTCGGGGCCGGCGTCCTCGATTTCGAGCGCGCCGGGAAGCGCCTCCTGCGGGATAAAGGCACGAAACGTCTTCTTTCCTCCCCCCGCACGGCGGTAGCGCAGAACCGCGATCTGGTAATGATGGATCACATTGTTGTCAAGAATGACCAGGCCGGGCGGAAGCTCGAATTCGCGCACGTCCTCGGCTCCCGTCACCGTCTTGTACTTGGCAGTGGCGCGTGGTCCCCGCATGTCAACCTGCAGATCGGACGATTGCGCCCCCTTCTGGGACCATTCGTAGCTGACCGGATTGAGATCGGGCGTCAGCACGAGATGGGGCGAAGTCTTGAATTCCACGGACTTGCCATCCTGGTGGACGCGCAGGTCGATTTTCGCCGAGGCTTCCACCGCATCCTTGCGGGTGACAATCTCGAAAGTTTCGGTGCCCATCTGCTTCCCGCCAATTTTGAGGATGAAGACGCCGCGATCTTTCGGCTCGTCTGCCAGCAAGGGCGTGGGACGTGCAAGGAGGGAAATAGCGCTCGCCCCGATGAGAAGGGAGAGAAATGCCAGGAATTTGCGCATCGTCATGATCCAAACACCTGTAGTTTCAAAATATTTTCTACAACCTTTTCCGGTTCGATCCCTTCCGTTGAGACCCGGTGGTCAGCCTGGCGATAGAAGGGAAGTCGCTCCTCGTAGAGACGGGCGAAGTCGGCGGGGTCCCGGAAGAGCGGGCGGTCGTCCTTTCTCTCGCAGCGCCGCCGGACCTCGTCCAGGGGGCAATCGAGCCACACCGTGGGCGCTCCCGTTTCCTGGATGAACTCAAAATTGGGCTTCTGGATGAACGTGCCCCCACCGAGAGCGATGACCGCCGGTTCGGCCTTGGAAGCCTCGAGCAACGCGGCGTGCTCAATCTGGCGAAAAAAGGGCTCACCCGAATTCTCAAACATTTGCCGGATGGTGGTGCCCTGGCCCGCTTCGATGGTAGCGTCCAGGTCGATGAAGGGCCAGCGCAGGCGCTCGGCCAGAAGCGCCCCGATGGTGCTCTTGCCGACTCCCATGAATCCCAGCAGGAAGATGATTTGTCGCCGTCGTCGGTGCATTAAGGGCGTGCCCAGTTTCATTATAGGGGGAGCGCCCAAGGGGCGCAATCCCGCCCCGGCTGGGCGGCGCCGGCAGTCGGTCTTGGGGTTTCGCGGTGCCTGCCCGATGTTACGCGACTTCTGGTTCCCCCGCTTGCCACTCGTCGCCAGCCGCTTGGGGCTGTCCTTTGTTTTCAATAACATTCTGGCTTCGTTCCTTCAGTTTTTTGATTTGCCTGCGATACAAACCCACCCCCAGGTTTCGGTTCGCCGGCAGCACGTCGAGCGGCGGGGTCATCGCCTGCCCACTCCCAGCCCTCTCGAGCGGGGTCGTCCGGAAGGCCCGCGTCCGGCCCCTTACGAGGTTAGCCTAGGATAGTAGCTTATGTTTGCACAAAAGGCAAGCGACTAGCGCTGTTCGCGCAGGCGGATCTGGCCGCTGTAGGATGTCAGCTCGACGCGCGCGTTGCCGGTCGAATGCGTCCCGAAAAGGCTCCTGCCGGAACTGAATGGGGCGCTGGGATGGGTGTTGGGCGTCAGGGTAAAGCCGTTATCAACCTTTCCCTTCACGCTCTTGGCCATCAGGTCGAAGGATGCCGAGCGAGGGAGGGAGACATCGATCTGGCCGCTGTAAGTGGACAGAATGTAATCTCCGGCGGGCATGAAGTCGCCCTGGTAAGCGATGCCACCGGAATTCGTGTTGCCGCGCAGCGACTTGCTGGCGGGGTCGATAAAGCGAAGGTTGCCGGTGATGGAAAAGGCCTCCACCCGTCCGGTGGGGCGAATGACCTCAATATCGCCGCCTAGCGAGCGCGCCATGATGTGGCTGGAGATGTCGGTGGCGGTGATTTTGCCGTCGGTGGTTTCGACGCGCGCGTGCTGCCCTGCGATTTTGCCGACCTCGACCGAGCCCTGGCGGTTTCGGATATCGAGGTTGGAAGCCAGAGGGACCTGGATGGTGCAATCCGCGGTGTCCGGGGTGATGGTGGCCGAGGGGTTCACGGCGTGGGTGGTGAGTTCGACGCGCTCCGCCGAGCCGGTCTTGGGCATGGTCCCGGCGTCCAATTCAACGTGCGGAGAGGAGATGTTGCACATCGCGTGCACGTGGGAATTATCCCAGCCTTGCACGACGACCTGGCCCCGCACGTTGTTCACATGGACCTCGGGCTCGCCGTTGGTGTCGATAGTTTTCTCAATCTTTTCGGGGCTGGCGGCCCACAGTGCCAGCGGGGCAATGACCAGGCCCGCGATGATGGCTGAGGCCCTTTTCTGATTCTTCAAAACGGGATGGGGATGAGTGCTATTCACTTGAGTTTTTCCTTCTCGCATATCTCAGCGGCTAAACTCCAACGCCGACGCAAGGACTTCCGCTTTCGTCTGATAAGCGTTCACCAGGTACTGCCTCGCTAGCAGGTCGTCGGGATGGCGCTCGCACTGGCCCATGGTTTCGCGAATGGACTCGTCCAGAGCCTCCAGACTTTTCTTGTACGTCGCTTTCATGGCGGGTTCGAACGAATCTTCCTGAGCGCGGAACGCGGCCTCCATTTGTCCGACGGTTTGAGCCAGAGCGGGTGTCAGACCCGGAGCCACAATCCCCGCGGTAATAACCGTTCCTCGGCTGGCCAGTATATCTGAGCGCCGGGGAGATTCAAACCTTCCTGTGGAAGCGATTAGGATCAGGGCCATGGTCGCCAGGGCCAGGAGCGCGCCCATCGGCCGCGCCTCGGGGGCGAGCCGTGGACTTGGGAACCAGCGCTGCCAGAAGGATTGCCGGGCGCGAATCACGCCTTCTTCCACAAGCGTAGCACGTATGTTTGCCCACAGGCGCGTTGGAGGCTCGGGCAGGGGCAGAGAGGCGCTCGCCTCACGGACTCGTTCCAGGTCGGCCAACAGGACTTTGCAGTAGGAGCATTCGCGGGCATGGCGCGTCACATTCGGCCGGTCCTCGCCCTCCAGGTAGGCGGCTAGGTTCAGGTCAAATGCCTGGCACCCGGGCCGTCTGGTTTCGCTCATATCGTGAGTCGTTTTGTTCATGGCCTTGCTACCCCTCGTCCTCTACTTCCTTCAAACCTCCCGCGGCGCTTACCATTTCCTCTCGGCGTAGCAAGTCTCGCAGCTTCAATCGCGCCTTGTGCAGTTGCGACTTGGAATTTCCGACCGAGCAATTCATGATCTGCGCGATCTCGTTGTGCTCATAACCCTCCACATCGTGCAGCATAAAAACCGTCCGGTACCCGTGCGGCAGTGACTCGATGGCGCGCGTCAGTCGGATGCGGTCGATCGAACCGATGAGCCGGAGGTCATTCTCTCCGAAGTCGCGATGGACAGGTTCGTCATGGGACGTGTCGGGTTCATCGAGCGAAACGACCGGGAGACCTTTCTTCCTCAGCCGCATCAGCACCACGTTGACCACCAGGCGATGCAGCCAGGTGGTGAAGGCGGACTCGCCGCGGAAGGTCGAAATCTTGCGAAAGAGCTGAAGGAATGCTTCTTGGGCCAGATCTTCCGCGTCCGCCGGGTCGCTGGTCATGCGCAAGCAGAGGGAGTATACGCGCCGTTTGTGGGCCGTATAGAGCGCTTCGAACGCCGCTTCGTCGCCCTGCTGTGCGCGCGCGATCAGTTGAGTCTCGGGTGCGGCCTTTCCGTCTGTTGGTTTCTCGGCGCTCAAGCGATTCGCTGGCTGGCCGCGCCTCGACTCGTCAAGTGAGATGCGGTCGGAAGTTTTGAAGTTGTATGAAATTGGGGTTGCTTGCCGGCCACAGATTCCTGGTCTCGGTCCCGTGCCGTTCCAACTTTTCTTGCCAAGCCTCTTCAGCCAAAGGGCGCGGAGGTCCACTTTGCCACGGTCGCAGCGTCCCGGCCGATCACATCTGAACGGCACTAGGGTGACGACGCTGTCCCTGCCGTAATTCGCACCACAGCTTTGCCTACCCCGGCATTCCCTGCGGTGTCAAACGCGCGCAACATGATGACGTGCTCGCCGGGCCCAAGTTTTCCCGGTTTAAGGCTAAGAGTCTCGGTCTTCGAATCGACGATCCCGTCGTCGGAGTTGGCGTCGACCCAGTCGGCGCCGTCCACGCTGCTCTCGGCGTGGCGTAGAGGGGAGACCGTGTCGTGGGCTACAAACCGGACTTCAACGCCAGCGGCATTCACCTCGGTCTTACCCGCCGTCACGGTTGGAGGCGTGTTGTCGACCCAGAAAGGGGAGCTTGCGAGTTCCGCCTGCCGCGCCCCCGATGCCGGATTGGAAGGCTCGTCGGATGCGACAACCCTCGCGACGTATTTGCCATCGGCCAGAGTACTCAACTCAATGGTGTAGTTCGTCTGGCGGAGATCGTCCTTCAGCAGATGCCACTCCTGTTCGTCGTCGCCGCGAACGTACACCGAGTAAGCAAGCTGGTCACTGTTCGGATCGTCGGCTTGCCAACTTATGATGGTTGGTCCTTTTCCCGTTCCCGCCATGGTGGCGCTTCCCGAACCTCCGACCGTAACCGAGACATTGCCCGATCCGCCGGTGGTTGAGCTCGAGGAACCTGGCCGGTCTGATGCGGAGACCACGTTGACGGTCCGGACCTGGGGAGGCAGATTCTGGTTCAGGTAAGAAACCGTGACCTCGGAGAGGTCGGGACCCTGCCCGTTGCTTGACTTGAAGACCGCTTTCCACTGAAGGAAGCGCGCCGAGGGGCTCTGGATGGCTTGCCCCTCAGGCTTTGTGTAGGGGCCAGCCCAGTCGCTCCAGGTGTTGTCAGGGCGGTCGGAATTTCCTGACCGGGTATAGAACTCGAGCGCCGATCCGGAAGGCGCGTCGGCGCGCCAGGTGAGATTCCCCCACTTGGAAACGAATTTGGTGTCCTTCACCGGTGATTCGTAGCTTCCTTCCTTGCCCTGACTACCCGACAGCCGGAAGAGTTTGGCGATGTTGCTGGTCGCGACGTAAAGATCGGTGCCCTCGAGCAACATCCTCGTGGCCAGAGTCTCGCGCGTTTGGGCGAGGAGCGTTACTTTGGGCCCCTCTTTGGTGGGATCGAGTTCAAAGATTCGGCCGTTGGAGTCGGTGGAGAATAGGACCTGATCGCCCCGCACGGCAAGCCCGAAGATGCTCTCGCTGTTCGAGCTCCACACGGTTTCGACCGTGTTGTCGGGGCGGATCAGGATAAGCGATCCGCGGCCCTGGGGAATCTGGGTTACCGGGAAGGCGGAGGTTTGGGGTGCGGGACGGCCGGCGCTCGTGCTTCCGTTCGCCTGCCCAGGAGTCTGGGTTGGCTGGGGCTGCTGCCCCGCGCCCTCAGTGCTTGCAGTCACCGTGACCGTGGTGACGCCGCCGGGGGCAGGCACAGGCGCTCCTTTGCCAGGAAACAAATCCGGTGTGCCTTTGCCTCCTGCTCCGCCGAGGGCCGCTGCATAGATTCGGCCCTCCGCGTCCAGCGCCACGTCGTGGATCTCGGGGTAATTCGACTGATAGAGAACGAACGCCTTGCCCTGCGGAGTAATGCGAAAAACCAACCCGTTGGGGACGCTGCCCGCGAGCAGGTCGCCATCGCGGTCAAAGGTGAGGCACATGATATGCGTCTGCCTGCTGTCGAAAAACAGCGCGCGCTTTCCGGAGGGGTCAATCTTGAAGATCTGCCCCTTATCGCCCGTGGCCGCGAATAGGTTTCCCTTGTTATCGAGCGCTAGCGCCCAGATGTACTTGGTCGACGGGTCGTTGAAGACGGTGGATTTTCCATCCGGGGTCACGCGATAAATCTTGCCCTCCGGCGAGCTGCCCACGAAGAGCGCGCCGTCTGAAGCCACCGCCAGGGCCAGTATTTCCGATTCACGCGCAGTAAAGAAGAGCGATCCCTTGCCGCTCGCGTCCACCTTGAAGACCTTCCCCTGATGGCCGGTGCCAATGAAGATGTTCTTGTTCTTGTCAGTGGCGAGTGAGAGCGCGAGGGTTTCGTCGGGGCTGAACACGGCCCGGGCTTCGGGGGCGAGGCGCAGCCGGCCTTCCCGGTTCAGGGATATATCGCGCAGCGTCCCCTGCAGGAATTCTTCGTAGCTGCCGACTTGCCAAAAAGCGCTTTCCACGGCGGCAAGCGGTAAAGCCGCCAGCATGGCCATGACGAGGAGGATCAGGTTGCGTTTCATTACTATCCCTTTGGACGGGCACGTCGGGCAGGGCTCGCGCGTTTCCCCGTCAATTGCCCGTTTCCACCACTTTGAGCATTAACGTTTTCTGGCCCCGGATGGTTACGGGCATGGGCTTGGTTTCGAAATCGCCGATGATGGACATGCCGCTGAAGGTAATGCTGCTCGACACGGCCGGATCGGCAAGGAAAGTCTGGACCAGGGATGGTGGCGGCGACGGGTATTCGTCTCCCTGCACCACAAACGACCTTTGCGGGGCCATGAGCAGAGCATAAACGCGGTTATTTCGCCGCGTCTTGTTCATCGCCTGAACCAGTTGCTGCAAATCGCGCAGCGACAGATTGGCGGGTGAAAACCGCGTCTGGATCTGATTGACCATCGCACCGCTTCCCACGATCAGCGTAAGCATCCGGTCGTTCACGTTTTCCGGAATATTCACGGGGATCTTTTGGATGATGGCTTCGCCCGAGGGGGTTCGAAGCACCGCCGTCACCTCGATCTTGTCGCCGGGGGCGACCTCCGACTTCGAACTCCACGCCTGCTCAACCAACGCCATCCGCTTCTCGTTGCTCGAAACCAGCGTCAGGTCGACGCGCTCGACCTGCAAGTCAGGGAAGGAGGTGCTCAGCAACTGGGCCAGCGGGAAGGCCACGGAAAGGCCGGCGGAGCCGGGAGTATTAAAATCTCCGGAGATGACGTCTTCGAGATCGATTGCCTGTCCGTCCGTGAGCTCGATCTTTCCCTTGAGCTCGAGCGTGGATGGCCCGACGGCGCGTTCTGTCGCGTTCAGGGCGGACGTCACTCCCAGGTTCAGGAGAAACGGCGACAGGAATGCGTGCTGCACAATTTCAAAATGAATGTCCGAAGTTTTGTTGAGCGTGGATTCGAGGTGGATGCTGACCGGAATCATCCTCGATTTTTCCCCGACCACCCCGTAGATCGCTCCAAAACGGTCCTGAGTGATGCTGCCGATGGGCGGGCCCGCGACAGCCAGTTTGAATGAACTTGCCAGACTCGGAACCGTCGTGATGACGCGCGCCGCCGAAAAGGGAATCTTCGCCGGGCCGACCATCAGAAAGCGGTGGCCGCAGGCAAAGAGGTGGTCCTTGTCGCGATGCGTGACCGTACAATCGACATCCAGGTTCAGGTCGCCGTGCACCAGCAGCAGGCTGATCATGGAGCCAGGGGCGGGGTCCGCCGCGGCGGACATCTTTTCGTCGGTCGCGGCAAGTGTGGCGCCGCTCGCTGGCTCAAAGCCCAAGTGCCGGAAGAATCCGGAGTAACTCTGAATGAGATCGCTCGAGAAGCCGCCAAATCTAATCGGAAAGCGCATGCCGGTAAGGCCGAGGTCACCCTGAGCGTCGTCCGCTCCAACCGTTTTCAGCCAGTCTTCATAAGGGTTATCGCTCTCGGGAATGAGCCGCAACAGGCCGCCCGATCCCGGAATACGCGCGACGCGGACCGCCGACGCGGCCTTGGGCGGGGCTGGAGGCGCGGGCGCGGCTGCGGCCGGGACGACCGCGGTCATTTCCTGGATGGGTGTGATCCCGGCGAGAGGCTCTTTGGAAAAGGGAAAGGACAAAGCGACGGCTCCCAGTAATTTGCCGTCAATGTAAACCGGACTGCCGCTCATGCCGGCAATGACGCCGGTCTTTTCCAGCGGGCCGCCAGAGAGCCGTGCCAGAATGACGTCACGCTTCGGCGCCATGGCGTTCTTCAGGACACCGAGAATTTCCACCTGAAATTCTTCGACCTTGTCGCCCTGGAAAATAGTTTTCCCGGTGCCTTTCAGGCCCGGCTGGACCTTTTCCATGGGGAAGAATTCTACTTTGTCCTGGGCACGGACCAGCGGGACAGCGAGCCCCATCGCCAGGAACAGGGCGAACGCGACGGACAGCATTCTCGCAACGGTTTTGAGGGAACCCACGAATCCAGTGTAGGGGATGCCGCTTGGGGCGTCAAGCAAATGGGCCGCGGGGCGGGACTTGACTTCAAGCAGAGGCGGCTTGACGTCGCCCCATGGATCGCCGTTTGGTGGAGAAGCTACCCGCTACTCGAACCAAAGCGGTCCATCACCGGCGAGGCCCGTGATTTGAGAATGGTCGCGAGGATGCTATGATGGGTGTCTCATTATTGTGCTTACGCACTGGCTACGGAATGAGTGAGATGTCTTCGGAGACAAAGCACAAGAAGAGTGTTCACCCGCCCAAGGCTCGCCCCCGCCATTTGGCTAAGCTTCACGTCGACAAGGATCTCCTCGCGCTGCGTTTCTACGAGGTCATTCCCAGCACCTTCGAGGCTCTGGACGAGGTGGTTGACACGCTGATGCTTCTGGCGCGTGAAATGAAGTGCAACAGCGCCGATCTGGATGAGATCGAGCTCGCCATGCGCGAGGCGCTGGCGAACGCCATCATCCACGGCAACCGTCAGGACCCGAGCAAGCGCGTCGCGGTTCGGGCCTACTGCCAGCCTGATCGCGGCCTGTTGATGGTGATTGACGATGAAGGTTCAGGGTTTAATCCCGCCAGAGTTCCAAACCCCACGGGGGCCGAATGCTTGCTTGAAACCCACGGGCGCGGCCTCTTCATGATGCGCCGCCTGATGGACCGCGTGCGCATTTCCCGCAAAGGCCGGCGCATCACGTTGGTGAAGCGGCTCAAGTGATGTAGCGCCGGGCTTCAGCCCGGCACGGTTGAGAAACAAAATGGGATGCCAGGCAAAAGCGCGGCTCCACACGAATATGGTGAAGTTTCGGCGAAAGAACATCCGTCTGCCGCGGACGGCCTACATCGGGCAGCAATGGTACTTCCTCACTACTTGTACCCAGGAGCGCG
Organism: Acidobacteriota bacterium; assembly: GCA_016202975.1. Classification (GTDB taxonomy): domain Bacteria; phylum Acidobacteriota; class Terriglobia; order UBA7540; family UBA7540; genus JACQNR01. The sequence continues at coordinate 3,189 of JACQNR010000371.1, read as the reverse complement.
CCCCGTTCCTGAGCGACCGCGGCCACATTCAAGAGCTCTTGACCTCGCTGAAAGATGGGGCCGCAGCACAACGCTTTGCAATTCAAGCTTATTGCTTCATGCCTAATCACCTTCACCTGCTAGCGAGCGGCGAATCGGACACTTCCGATTGCATGGCGTTCATCAATTTGTTCAAGCCGACATCCGGATTCGTGTTCAAGCAGCGCACCGGCCAACGTCTTTGGCAGCATAAATCCTATGATCATATTCTGCGCCCCGGGGACTCCTGGCAGGCCGTGGCCTGGTACATCTGGATGAACCCAGTCCGCCAAAGCCTATGTCCAAGACCCGAAGACTGGCCCTATTCGGGATCGGAAACGGTTGATTGGCGTCGTCTGCTTACCCCGCCTGAGCAGTTGTGGACTCCACCGCGGAAGAAACGAGCGATGTAGCGCCGCCCTTAGACCGGCGTGTGCCGGGCTGAAACTCGGCTCTATCCCGCCAGGTGTAGCGCCGCCCTTCAGGGCGGCACGGTGCGGAGGGCAAATCCCAAAATGCCGGGCTGAAGCCCGGCGCTACGTGGCGCTACGCCAACGTTTTCTGGATGACCTCTCTGGCGATGTCGGTCAGCCGGAAGTGGCGTCCCTGGAATTTGTAGGTCAGCTTGGTGTGGTCGATCCCCAGGCAGTGGAGGATCGTCACTTGCGGCTCGTGGATGTAGACCGGGACCTTGACAATGCAATTGTTGCTGACCGCTGCCGACTGCCTGCCGGTAGGTGGCTGAAGTCGCAATCAACCTCTGCATGCCTTTGACATCCCAGCCGGTGCGAATGAATTCCGTCGTCAGCCAGTCGAGCGACTGGGGATGACTGGGCGGTTCCCCCTGCGATCCAAGATTCTCCGCCGAGAGCTACAAGGACAAAGAGCGCGAAAGAGAAGTCCAATAGAAATTTGGCTTGTTTCGCAAAGCGCTTCCTCCTGGCCCTATCGAACGGGACAACGCGGCTTTCCGTAGCGAAGGCTGCTTTTCACGGAAGAACGCGCGAGCGCTCAATTTCAGTGTTTTATTTGCCCCGCATCCGAACAAATTGACACACCAAAACTCCGTGCAGTGCAACCCTCGAAAAGTGCAATGTTGGGGTATAATCTATAGTCTTCACGCGGCTTGGGAGGTAATAGGGAAACTCAGACTAGGTCAGGGAGAGGGCGCACCTCGGTTGCAGGGTGATCCTCAAATGGGGCATGCGCCGAAGGGGAGAATTCAATTCGCTGTTCCCAACGCCAGCACCAACTTCCCCGACTACCCCAAGCTTGCCGTCTGGCCGGACGGTTACTATTTGTCTTACAACAGCTTCACGAACGGTGCCAGTTGGGCCGGTTCGCAAGCCTGCGTGATGGATCGCAACGCCATGCTGGCTGGCGCCGCGGCCGCGATCCAGTCTTAACGCTACCATAAAGCGAAAGGAGCGAGTGTGGGGAACGAATCTGAAACGTCTAGATCGGATGCGGTGCATGACGACTTTCCGGGCTCGGTGTTCCGCAGAAGAACGATCCTGCAATCCATAGCAGCGCTTACATTGGCTCCCGTGCTTTCGGACCTGGCGCTGGGGTCCGAGGGTTCGGGTGATGTTGCGGCACGCAAAAGCCGCCGGCTGCGCATCGATCGGAACTTTGTCTTGTTCCCCATCAATAATGAGTCGTTGTCAAGGCGTGTGCGCCTTGTGAAGGACGGCCGTGTGTTGCGCTCCTTTACTGCTTCACTTGGATTGCCTGCGCGATGGTGGGCACATCTCGATGTAAGTGCGTGGCAAGGCCAGACACTCTCGCTTTCCGTGGAACCCGACAACTCGCCTTCGGTGCTTGCAGCCGAAATTCCGGGCAGAGGTGCGAGCGAAACCGATAACGCCGAGCTGGTTGCGGCCATACGTACCAGTGCCGAGATCTGGTCACCCGAAACGCTTTACAAAGAGCCACTGCGGCCCGCGTTTCACTTCACGTCCAGGCGTGGATGGAACAACGATCCCAATGGGCTCATGTATCACGCTGGCCAGTATCACCTGTTCTTCCAGCACAATCCTTATGGAGTTCGCTGGGGGAACATGCATTGGGGACATGCGGTAAGCACCGATCTCGTTCACTGGAAGGAACTGCCGATCGCGCTCTATCCGCACGGGGATGATGATTTTCCGTTTTCCGGCAGCGGCGCCGTCGATCATGAAAATACTTCCGGCTGGGGAAAAAACGGTCGGCCGCCGATGGTCATCGCCTTTACCAGCACTGGTCGCGGCGAATGCATCGCGTATTCTGAGGACGATGGCGCAACCTGGAAGGAATTCGACGGCAACCCCGTCGTAAAGCACAGCGGGCGGGATCCAAAATTGCTTTGGCATCCGCAGACGAAGCAATGGGTCATGGCTGTTTACAGCGAACGACCCGGTGCAGACCCGGCGGCACCCAAGCGCGAAGGGATCGCATTCTATACTTCTGCAGATCTCAAGTCCTGGCAAGAACGCAGCTGGATCGAGGGATATTACGAATGCCCGGATCTATTCGCTCTGCCCATCGATGGCGATGCGAATCGCACGAAGTGGGTGCTGAGCTGTGCGCCCAGTTATTACTGCATCGGGGAGTTCGACGGCTCGCGCTTCATACCGGAGAGCCCGCAGTTGCCTGCTCCGGCAGGAGGAGGCTCGAATGCCCAGGGCCCCCTGGCCGCCCCGTTCCCCCTGTTCTACGCGGCGCAGACTTTCAGCGATCATCCCCAAGGTCATCGAGTTCAGATCGCTTGGGGCCGCGTTGAAGCCGTGGATGCGCCATTTACGCAGCTGATGAGTTTCCCCACGGCACTGAGCTTGCGGACGACATCAGAGGGTGTCCGCCTGTGTCGCGAGCCTGTGGAAGCCATTCGATCGCTGCGAGCTCACACGTACGATCTTCCCGCCGGTCCGCTCACGCCTTCTCCGCTGCTTACGGATCTCAAGGGGGAAGCGTGGGATATCGAGGCGGTGATCAGAGTCGGCACTGTTTCCCCGATCTTGATGAGCATCGGCGGTGACGAATACGTATATCAGTCAGCGTCGCAGATGCTGAGCGGTCCGAGAGGCGCCATGCCGATTCCGCTCACGGATGGCCGGCTGCAATTGCGCGTTCTCGTGGATAGAACCACTGTCGAGATCTTCGGCGACCGCGGCCAGGCCTACGGTATGTTTG
>JACQNR010000370.1 GCA_016202975.1 Acidobacteriota bacterium | reverse complement strand
TTAACCACCGGGCATAAAAAGCGGACTGATCATCTTGGTTCCTAAGAGAGGACTCGAACCTCCACACCCTGACGGGAACAACACACTGAATGTATCTCGTCTGCCAATTCCGCCACTTCGGCACGGGTTGGCTTGCGGGCACGCCGCCTTGGCGCGCAAGGTCGTTTTTTTGATGCCAAGGCGATTCCTCATGTTGCCATTCCGCGCGCGGCGATGTCAAGGCATGCGAAATTCTGGTAGTGTTCTTAATTGCCCTTTGGTGTCAGAAGCTTGCCGACCGCAGTGCAAAATCGTAGTGCCAGCATCTTGCTGCTTTTTTCGGATTGCCGCCAGGATGGCGGCGCTACGGAACAGATCAGGACGCCGCCGAAATTCTCGCGATTGCTCCAACTCCGCCACTTTGGGTTATGCTGTCTCGGGCATCGCACGCATTCGCGGTGGAGAGATTTAGGGAAAAGGAAACTAACGCGAGCCGCTTGGTCGCTTACCCGAACCTTGCTGGCCGAGGACATTCAGATACATCTGCACGAGCTGGGTGAATCCTCGAACCTTGACAGGGAGCTCGTTGACAGCGCCGACGGCAGAACTGCGAATGTCCTCGAGAGCTTCAATTTGAATTGCAATCGCGTCGAGAGCTTCTCCGATAGGATACGTGACTCCCACGAGCGATGTGGGGTTGTATTTGACCGAAGACTTCAGTTCGCGCTCGAGCTTTTCAATGGTGGCGAGGACGCCCTGCCGCTGGCGGACAAATGCTTCCCACGTCGGGCCAGCTTCGGGAAACCCCTCGTGCGCGTGTTTCATGCCCTGGTATTCGAGCTCGCAACCGAGCCACTCGAGGTCGCGCGCGAGTTTGAGAATTACCGGCTCCGACATGAACCCATTCTATGCCAGTTCGACGGCAGTGCATACATTTGGCCCTGCCAGCCGACGGAAAGCTTCTTGAGGTGACGATGGACTACCGGGCATTGCAGCATACAGATTTGAAGGTCTCCCGTCTATCTTTCGGAAACTTTACCTCCGGTTCCCAAACCGACGAGCCCAATTCCTCGCGCATCGTCGACCGGTGTATTGATGTGGGATCAACTTTTTCGATACGGCCAATTACTACAATCTGGGTCTTTCCGAGACGATTCTCGGCAAAGCGCTGGGCCCGCGCCGGAAGAAAATCATACTGGCGAGCAAAGTCTTCAACAAAATGGGAGAGGCGCCAGACGACCGCGGGCTTTCCCGCGCCGCGATACACAAAGCCATCAATGCCAGCCTCCAGCGCCTCGGCGCCGACTACCTCGATCTCTACTACCTGCACCAACCCGACTGGGACACGCCCATTGAAGACACGTTGAGCACAATGGACGAGTTGGTGCGCGCGGGGAAAGTGCGTTATCCGGCGGTCTCGAATTACGCCGCATGGCAGGTGGGGGAGGTTTTGTGGATTTGCGAAAAGCGCGGTTACAAACCACCCTGCATTTCGCGGCCCAAGTACAACCTGATTGCGCGCGGGATTGAGGAGGAATTTCTGCCTTTCTGCAAACGCTTCGGCATTTCTGTGGTTCCTTACAACCCGCTGGCGGGCGGACTGCTCACAGGCAAGCAGCGGAAACAAGACGGCCCGATTACCGGCACGCGCTTTGACGGCAATCAACTCTACTTGAACCGCTACTGGCACGATGACTACTTCGCCGCGGTCGAGGATTTGCGCATCATCGCGCGCGACGCAGGGAAGACGCTGGTGGAACTCGCCCTTCAGTGGATGCTCGCCCAGCCGCAGGTGGACTCGATCATCCTCGGCGCCTCGCGCCTGGAGCAGCTGGATGAAAATTTGAGAGCTTGCGAGGGCGGCACGCTCGATGGCGATACAGTCGCCCGATGCGATGCCGTCTGGAAGCGCCTGCGCGGCGTCACACCGAAATACAATCGCTGAGGATTCCAGCAGGCCTGAGAATCCCTGTCCAGAATCAGTACGGTACGATCCGCTTCGAGAACGATCTGACGACTTCGGCACTCTTCCGGAACTGCAAGGCTCACGATGTCGACAATCTTAGCGTTGTGGACGTGAGCATCTTTCCGTCGTCGGGCACTGTCAATCCGGCGTTCACCATCATGGCGAATGTCCTGCGTGCGAGCGAACGCCTGCTCGAGAGGTTAAACTAGGGAGGAAATACCTCATGAAGTTCGATGCCATCGTGATCGGATCCGGGCAGGCGGGGAATCCCCTTTGCCACCGCTTCGCCGACCTCGGCTGGAGCGTCGCGCTCATCGAGAAGGCGCACCTGGGCGGGACTTGCATCAATTACGGCTGCACGCCCACCAAGACGATGGTGGCGTCGGCCCAGGTTGCGCACTACGCGCGCCACGCGGCGCGCTGGGGTGTGCGCACGGGCACGGTTGAGGTAGACCTTGCGCAGATCGTCGCGCGCAAGAACAAGGTCGTCCAGAGCTTTCGCGGTGGGCAGGAAAGCCGCGTCGCGGCCCGTCCAACGCTCAAGCTTTTTCGCGGAACGGCCCGCTTTACCGGACCTCGTGGGATTCGTGTGGGCGATGAGACGCTTGAAAGCGAGCGCATTTTCATTAATACCGGCACCCGGGCCGCCGTGCCGAAAATTGCGGGCATCGAAACTTCCGGCTATCTGACCAACGCCACGATCATGGAACTTGAGACTCTTCCCAAGCACCTGATCGTTCTCGGCGGCGGATACATTGGCCTGGAGTTCGGACAAATGTTCAGGCGATTTGGGAGCGATGTGACCGTAGTCCATCACAGCGGGCAGATCCTGCCGCGCGAGGACGCCGACGTTGTTGCGGAGCTGCAAAAAGCTCTGGTGGGCGAGGGAATCCGATTTCTTCTCAACGTGAAGCCGGTGCGCGCGAGCCGGCAAGACGGAAAGGTTGTGCTCACCCTTGCGGGAACCGATGGCGAGACATCGATCGAAGGGACGCATCTCTTGGTCGCCACGGGGCGTACTCCCAACACTGAGGAGCTCGACTTGGCAAAGGCAGGCGTCGAAACCGACAAATCCGGCTATGTCAAAGTGAATAACCGTCTGGAGACCAATGTGCCGGGCGTCTGGGCGCTCGGCGACGTGAAGGGCGGGCCGGCGTTCACGCATATTTCCTACAACGACTATCAGATCATTTACGCCAACCTGGTGGACGGCAAGGAGGTGAGGACGGACGAGCGCATAGTTCCTTATTCGGTCTTCACGGACCCTCAGCTCGGCGGCGTGGGGATGACGGAGAAGGAAGCCCGCGCCCAAGGCCATCGTCTGAAGATCGGCAGGTACCCGCTGGCCCAAGTGGCGCGCGCTATTGAGCGCGACGAAACCGCCGGCCTGATGAAGATCATCGTCGACGCCGCGACGGACAAAATTCTCGGCGCCTCGATCCTTTCACTCGAAGGCGGCGAACTGGTCCAGATTCTCCACGCCATGATGCTCGCGGACGCACCCTATACACTGCTCAAGGGCGCCATCTATATCCACCCGACGCTCGCCGAAGGTTTCTGGGGGTTGATGGAAGAAGTGAAGGCCGCGGAGTAATCCCACCACGAGGCTCTCTGCTGAAGCCAATTCATTCCGCAATCAGCAGGCTCTCCGCGAAGGGCCATTCCTGATCAATCCACTGCGCATCACACCGGAAGCCCGTGCGCGTGGCGATGGCGGCGACTTCTCCCGGTGCGAACTTGTGGGAGCTTTCCGTCCAGATGGTTTCTCCCTTTCGGAAGCGCACGGTGAGAGCGGCCCCCGGAATGGTGACGACGTGGTCTTCGGTCGAGCGCAGGTGCATTTCGATCCGCCGTTCGGCCAGGTTGTAGATAGCCACATGCCGGAATAGGCCGAGAACAAAGTCAGCTTCAAGCTCGCGGTTGATGCGCGCCAGCAGGTTGAGGTTGAACGCCGCGGTCACGCCGAGCGGGTCGTCGTAGGCGTGAATCTGCTGCGGGATGGATTTTTCGAGATCGGTGCCGAGCAGCAGCGCGTCTCCCGGGTCGAGGATTCTTCGCACCTCTCGCAAAAAGTTCTCGCCTGGGGCGCGGTCAAAGTTTCCGATAGTGCTGCCGAGGAACAGGACGAGCAGGCGCTCGCCGGGGCGCCGCCGGGCCGAAACTTCCAGGAGCCCGTCCACATATTCGCGCGCGAAGCCCACGATGCTGAGGCATTCGAGATGGGCCAGTTCCTGCCGGCAGCGTGCCAGGGCCGCCGAGGAGATTTCAACGGGAAAGTACGACGTGGGCTGGCGTCGGCACAGCGCTTCCAGAATCCAGCGAGTCTTCCTGGCGCTGCCGCTGCCAAGTTCGGCGACGATGACCGGCGACGCGAGGAGGTCCACGATGTCCGGCGCGTGGCGTCGCAGCAGGCGGGTGTCGGCGCGCGTGAGCCCGTATTCGGGAAGGGCGCAGATCACCTCAAACAGCGCCGAGCCGACGTCGTCGTAGAGATACTTGGAGAGCAATTCCTTCTGGCCGTCACGGTCGAGCCCGGCGCGAACGTCCGAGGCGAAGGCGCTTAATGCAAGAGTTGTGATTCCCTGAGTCTGCATGAGACCTCCTCAACTGCGCCCACCACCCCTTAGTCCCCTCCTCAACCGAGGAGGGGAGTTTGGTTCTCCGCTCCCCTGCTCGCCGAGGAGGGGAGTTTGGGTATCCGCGCCCCTCCTTGCCGCGGAGGGGAGTTTCGGTCCCGGCTCCCCTGCCTGCCGAGGAGAGAAGTTTCGGTCCCAGCTCCCCTCCTTGCTAAGGAGGGGGTAGGGGGTGGTTGCATCGCGGCGGTGGGGGCGCCGCCGCTACAGTGCGGCCGCTTCAATTCTCAACGCACCGGAAACCGGCGTAAATGTACTGATAGTGGCCCTGAAACCAAGTGCGGAACGAGCGCCGCAGCATGCAGGCGGCGGTGCGCCCTGAGCCGCCCTTCATCACGTAATGCTTTCCGTCGAAGAAATTCGCCGAGTAGCCCGGATAAAACGGAAAAGGCTCAAAACCCTGGAAAGGTTCGAATATTGACGAAGTCCATTCCCAGCCGTTGCCGACCAACTCGGCGACGCCAAAAGCGCTGTCGCCGGCGGGAAACGCACCAACCGGAGCGGGGTCCCAGCGCTGGAAGTCGAAATTTCCGTGGCGCGCTGCGGGCGCCTCCGCGCTCCACGGGTAAGCGCGCTCCCTTCCTTCGCGGGTTCCGAGCGCCGCGCGGTGCCACTGCGCCTCGGTGGGCAGCGCCTTGCCCGCCCATTTTGCGTAGGCCGACGCCTCCGCATGGCTCACGTACACAGGCCAGTCGAGCGGCAGCGGTACTTCATCGAACATGGTGCGGTAGCGCCATTCGCTCCCGCGCTTCGTCCAGAAGACCGGATAGCGAATCTCTTGCTGCTTGATCCAATCCCAATTCTCTTTCGACCAGAGGCGCGCTTCTTCATAGCCGCCCGCCTCGAGAAATTTGAAAAACTGTTCGTTGGTGACCTTGTGATTTTCAATCGCGAAGGCAGGAACCACGACAATGTGCATCTCGAATTCGTTGTCCCACCCAAATGTTTCATTCCGCGTCAAACCCAGGGTTGCAGGCCCCGCGGGAATTTCGACCATCCGTAACTGTAGTTTACTCAGCACGGATAGAGGCGCATCCGTTTGGGGGAATTTGTGCTCCAGCGGCAGCTGGTGAAACATGTAAGCCAAAGTTTCGGCGTGCATCAAGCGATGCTCGATGGCGACGTTGAGAAGCAACGACTCGCTGGGTCCTGAAAACGACGCGCGCGCGAGCACGGAGTCGAGCGTCGAGCGAACCTTGTCTCGATACGCTTCAACTTCCGGAATACGCGGCCACTCGGAGGGCTGGTCCGACGGCAGCCCGCCATCGACAGGATCGATCCCAAATGCGAACAGCCGGTCGAAGCCTTCATGGAACGATTTCAAATTTAGGCTAAACTTCCCCAGCAAATTCCAGTCGAAGGCTTCCAGATGCCCGATGTAAAACACGATTCGGTGGCGCTCGGGAATCGGCCGGTCGTAAAGCGCCTGTGGTTTGACGATGCGGAACAGCTCATCGGTTGCGGCGCGCGAGCGTTCCAGCGCCGCCAGGAGTTTCTGGGCCTTATTTGCGGACGTTGAAATCAATGTCCACCTCCTTCGCTGTAGCAAAGCTCGGAGCCTGCCCCGAGGCAGGAAGAGAGCGATGGCCTTAAGTAGGGGAGCGCTTCGCGCTCCCGCGGGAGCCCGAAGGGCTCCCCTACCCGGCGGTCCCCGCTGTGCGGGACAGGCGCCGACCGCCGCTATAACCAATTCGCCAGTCCATCACTGGAAGCCTACGCCGCCACCGGCTGCTCCGGTTTGTGCGTCTGGATCTGCACTAGGTCTCCGCGGCCCACGCCCGGGCCGAAGCTCAGCGTATCCATCGGGCAGACGCTCACGCAGATGCCGCAGCCGATACAGGACGAGTTGGCGTTGGTAATCGATTCCTGCTTGAGCGCGAAGTTCATCACGTCGATCCCCACCTGGCAGTTGCGCGAGCATTCCGTGCAGCCGATGCACTTGTCGTTCGCCCGAATCTCAAAGCGGCTCCAGCCCAGCTTGGTAAAGCCCTTGCTGTAGAGGTGCATGAGCTTGGCGAGGGGGCACCAATACCGGCACCAGACCTTCCCGCCCAAAAACGGATAGAGCGTGACAGGAAGTATCCCCACCAACCACACGTCCACGGCGAAGTGATAGATCTCGCCGCCCCAGTCCGCCGGGCCGCGCAGCAGCGCGACCGCGTCCTTGAGAAGGATGAAAGCGGTGACTACCACGGCCAGGCCCAGCACGGCGTGGTTCATCCATTCCCACTTGAGGCTCTCCCGGCCTTTGGGCGCGAGGTGCCGCCAGCGGTCGCCAAACGTTTCCGCCAAGCCGCCACAGCCGCAAACCCACGAGCAGTAACGCTTGCCGTGCCAGATCACGAGCACAGGAATGAGAATGAAGGTCAGGAAAATGCCCCATATAACCCAGATAACGTGCGGGTTGAAGAAGAACGTGTAGAAGAATAGCGGCCAGGCATAAACCAGGCCGTAAGCGCGCCAGGACTGGTCGGCGAAGGTCGGATCGGTTGCCAGTTTTTCGCCCACCCACTGATACTTGACCGCCCACTGAAAGAGGAATTCGGGAATCAGAAATATCGCCCACTGGAACGACAGCAGGCTGACGTAGCGCCAGATTTGAAACTTGTCCTTCCGGTCGAGGCCCCAGCGCTTGAGCGCTTGGAGGCCGAAGGCCGTCATCAGAATCGTATAGAGCACCGAGTACCAGAACGACCACGGCCGGTCGAAAAGCGACAGCGCCTTGTAACCCCAGTCGCGGTAGGGCCAGAACTCCGTGCCCGCTCCGACCTTGACGCCATAGACGGTGTAGCTCGCGAGGAACGCCACGCCCAGCCACGCGTAACGGTCGCGTTTGAGCCCGAAAGCGACGAGCGCGGCGAAGGCCGCGACCGCCATGAGTCCGCCCCCCCAGGTTGGAATGAAATTCAGGGCGTGGCTGTCAATGCGCGCGTGCCCGCCGAAAAACCACAGCCCCGCCATCACGGCGAACGCCAAGGCGGCGGCGCGGAAAAAACTTCCCGTCCATTCGTTTTCGAGACGGATTCCGAGCGACTTGAGAAATTGCACCGGAATGTCGGCGCCCACAAGGACAAACGTGTGCTTGCAGGGAACCTCGATGGTCTCCTGGTGTCCGCCGCGGTCGATTTCGATGCGCGCATTCCCATTTCCGAATTCCTTCACGTTCGAATTCAGAATGAGCTCGATGCGTTTTGCGGCGACCGCTTCGTTGAGCTTGCGAGCGTTGTCCTTGAAGATGCGGCTGAATTCCGGGCCGCGGTAGGA
>JACQNR010000369.1 GCA_016202975.1 Acidobacteriota bacterium | reverse complement strand
CGCAACCAGGCCTTCGCTCTTTATGCGGCGGAGAGAATTGCGCACTCTCGGCGCGCGGTGCTCAGCGCCGGCACCGATGGCCGCGACGGCAACAGTCCCGCTGGCGGCGCCGTGGCTGATGGCGAAACCATCGCGCGCGCTCTGGCCCTCGGCATGAACGCCGAGGATTATCTGACGGCCAGCGATTCCTATCACTTTTTCCATGCCCTTGGGGATACGATAGAGAGCGGATATACCGATAACAACGTCCGGGACGTTCGGCTCTGGCTGGATTTTCACTAGACTGCAAGGAAAAGGGCAAAAGTCAAAGGGTACGGTGGCCTTCAGCTGGCGCACACATTGGTGTTCAATTTCTGTGGTCAGGGGGGCGTGCTGTACTGGATCGTTACCGCGCGGGCCAGAAACGGCTTAATGCAAATGGTTTGCGATGCTGGATCATCACGCAGCTTTGCGTGGCGGAGAAATACTGGCGGGTGGTCGTGCGTTCTGCGCGGTCACAGTCTCCCAACCGTTAATTCATATCTCTTTGATCATAATCGCTTGGGAAAAGTCTTGCATTAGCTTTTCGAAAGGAGGAGCAAAACGAATGCCTTCGGATAAGATCGAAATCACGAAATTGGTGGTCTCGGTTGTACAACTCGTTGTCGTCACCGGTACTTTGTTGTACACGGCACGGCGTGTGGACTGGGCGGCGGAAGCCACCCAAACAGCCGCGCGCGGAGTGCAAGTTTCGGCTGACGCTGCAAAAGCCGCCATGCTCGAGCGACTCGCAGCCGGAAGTCGGGAGCTACAACTAAAAACAATCTCTGACAAAGATCTCGCCCCACTGCTCTTCGGAGAAGCCAAATCCACGCCTCAGTCTAAGAGATCAGTGATGATTGGAATGGTCATAAATCATTATGCGTTGGTTTTTGACCTCAATGATCTTGGCCACATCCCCAAGCAAACATGGGATGCGTTTGTCGCAGACATGACTAGTTTCTTTGGTAATCCGCAAGTCCAGCGGCGTTGGGATCAAGTCAAAAGCCAGCATGGGACAAGGTTTCGAAATTTTGTCGAACATGAACTCCTGCGAAGGACTTCGGGAGGTTAGGCAATGCCATCCAAATTCAATGCAAGGAGGAGAGTATGCAGCCGCGAGCCAGTGTTCGAAAACTCGTTCTATTTGTTTTGGTCTTGCACTCCTCGACAGTCCCGGCCAGTGCAAGGATCTATGGCAACGTGGGCAACCTTGGAACAGAAAAGCTGCAGTGGGAATCCATGCGTGCTAGTTCAGCATTCCTCGAGGGCAGTTCGGCACTCTGGCAGATGTTTGGCTTTGTAGAAGTCAAAGAATTTGCCAAGGCACGGGAGTCAGGCCAACTAGCAGTTGCACGCTTCCAGAAAGCGGGACAATTGTTTTCTGTTGCTGCACAATCAGTTGATCATCAAACGGGTCAACTCTTGCGGCTGGCCGACTCAGCAAATGCCGCGAACCTCGTCCAGGCCAGCCCTGATGGCCCCACTCTAAAGCAGATAACAGCAATGGCCACGCAAGGGAAAGCGGCCAGTATGGTGGATTTCTGCGGGAAAAGAGCCACAGATTTAGCCGCAAGAACGGAAACAGTTATTGGATCACTCCAGGCGGAAACGCTTGATCGGGATGGTAGCAAGTTGCTGCACGAATTGATCCACGATTGGGGTATCGCCATTACCCAAGGCGAATATATTTCTGCTCTCTTCTACGTGGCGAGTCATGCGAAGCGTTGAAGGCAACCATTCTGGGCAGAAATGATTCGAGGATGGCCGATTAGAGCCCCACCATCCCGAAAATAGGATCACTGAACGCATCTTTGGCTGCCTAGGGAATATCCAGCAGCTGCTTTTGCGAAATAACCTATCTTGCACGATCTACCAAGCCTTTGTTCATATCGCCTTGGCTATGATCGTCATACGCTTGGTTTTGAAATGGCATTGGTTCAGAATGCGACCACGAAGTTAGCAGGGACCTTTCTTACGTTGGTCGGGGCAAATGCGGATTCCTGAATATTTTCACCGTAGCAACCATTCTGGCTCCTGACTTCTGAATTCACTTGGAGGATCACATGTCGCAGAATGTCGGCTTCATCGGTCTGGGTATCATGGGCTCGCCCATGGCGCTCAATCTGATCAAAGCGGGTTTCAAAGTTACCGCTTACAACCGCACGCCGGAAAAAGCCGCGGCGGTCGAAAAGGCGGGCGGGCGAATCGCCGCGACCCCTGCCGCGGCGGCGAACGACGCCGACTTCGTGATGAGCATCGTCAGCGACTCGGCGGCATCCGAAATGGTGATGACGGGTAAAGATGGTGTGCTTGAAACCGTGAAGCCGGGCTCCATCATTATTGACTCGGCAACGATCAGCCCGGTCGTCAGCCGCAGGCTCGCGTGCCACGCCGCCGGCAAGCAGGCGAGTTTCCTGGACGCGCCGGTGACCGGCTCGAAGCACGGCGCGGAGAAAGGCGAGCTCACCTTCATGATCGGCGGCGAGCGCGATGCGCTTGAGCGCGCCATGCCCGTGCTTTCGGTTCTCGGCAAGAAGCACATTTACTGCGGCCCGAACGGCGCGGGGCTTTCCGCCAAGCTCGCGCAGAACGCTATCCAAGCGACGATGGTCGAGGTTTTCGCCGAAGGCTTTGTGCTGGCCGCGAAGGCCGGCGTGCACCCGGAAACTATGTTTGAAATCATCCAGTCCAGCCTGGCTCGCGCGGCCCTCACCGACTTCAAGGCGCCGTTCATATTCAAAGGCGACTTCACTCCGTACTTTCCGCTCAAATGGATGCACAAGGACCTGGCCCTCGCCATGGATGCGGCCTACGCGCAGGGCGTTCCCATGCCAGCCGCGGCGGCGGTGAAGGAGGTCTACGCGGCGGCGCGCGCCCAGGGCAAAGGCGAACTGGACTACGCCGCAGTGATTACTTTCCTGGAGGGCCTGGCGGGAGTCGAGGTAAGAACTAAGTAGTAAACTTAACTCACAAACGCCTAGCCGGTAAATGGGATATCCTGTATGTTCAGAATCAGGGTTTCAGAGATACGGAAATTCGGTGCTTGGCAGCACGCGAAGGATGTCCGAACCACCACCCAAGCCACCCGGTCGAAAGCATTATTACTGGCAATGCCAGAAGTGCGACCACATTGTCGTTTCGAAGACCGCGCCCGAAAAATGCATCGCCTGCGGCGCCGAGCAGAAGGACTTTGTTCTGCTGGAACATGATTAGGCGCCGCGCCGCGGCCGCTGCCTACTTCTTCCTCAGGTAATTGTCCGTCCCGTCCAGCCAGTCTTGGCGGATGGGGCTGAAAATATCGAATCCTCGAAAGTCGTCGAGCGCCAGCGCGCTGTGAGGAACGTTCGAGGGAATCACCAGCAATTCGCCGGGACGGAGCACAAATTCATTGCCTTCGATTTCGAGTTTCAGGGCGCCCTCGAGGCAGTAGGTAATCTGTTCGCTTTCGTGCTGATGAAGCGGCACCACACCACCCTTGGTGATGTTGATTTCCGCAATCATCGCCCGCTCGCCGGTGATCACCTTTCGCGACATGCGATCGTTCAAGACTTCCTTCTTCACGCCAGCCCAAGTCAGGATTTCCATTGCTCCTCCCGTATTGAAATCTGATCCACGATGCGGCGTATTCTACACTCGGTCGCGGCCAAACCGCGATAAAATACTGCCGTTGAGGCGGGGTTGATACGCTCGAGAGTGGCTGAAACAGCCAAGACGAAACTGGACGCTCGAAAATAGAAACTGGAAATTGGAAAATCAGTAAGGACCCATTCTTGACGCCGCGGAAGGTGACTGCTTTTCATTTTTCGTGTTTCGAATTTCACTTTTCGAATTTCGAGTTTCCAATTTCCATTTTCTAATTTCAAATAGTTGTCTCATTCATGCATCTGCTGAGCAAAACCCTCGACAACGTCGCGTTTATTTACGCGCTGACATTTTTTCCCGCCCCATTCTTCTGGCTGCTGATCCACCCCGCCATCGATTTCTGGCGCCGGCAGGGCACGCGGGCCTACTGGGTTGCTCTGCCCGTCTGGGCCGGGACGGATTGCGTCCTGTTCCTCGTCCGCCCCGTCCTCTACGCGCGGCGCTTCGACCGCAGCCTCGTGCTATGGGTGATGGGGGTCGCGCTGATCGCTCTGGCGCTCTGGCTCGACCGCGGGGTCCTTCGCCAGTTCAGCGTGCGACGGATCGTCGGACTTCCGGAGATTCACCCCGAGCGCGGGAAGGGCGAAGTGGTCCGCGGCGGTATTTACGCCTATATCCGCCACCCACGGTATCTGGAATACATCCTGACATTCTTCGGCCTGGCCCTGCTGACCGGTGCGCTCGGCATTTTTGCACTGGCAATTGTCACCTACCTGATGTATTTAATTGTCGCCCCGCTCGAAGAGCGGGAACTTCGGGACCGTTATGGGGCCGCGTACGAAGCGTACGCCCGCGAGGTTCCGCGCTTTATTCCCCGTCTGCGGCGAAAGCCCCGAGCCTCGGTCTCGATTTGAAGGGGAGGATGTTATGCGCAAGACACTGGCGATATTTCTTCTGGCGGAAGCAATACCCTTTGCAGCGTCGCACCTGGCGGCGCAGACGGTCTGTCCCGGATACTCGATTGTCATTAACACGCCGGAAGACGGGCTGACTCTGGCTTATAACGGCGCCGAAAATCCGCAGGAGCAGGTCGCCGCGCTCGACAAGTTCATGGAGGCGAATCCCGACTCCAAATTCGCGCCCTGCGCGCATGAGTATTACACGATGGCTTATCTGAAACTCAATAATTACGATAAGGTCATCGAGCACGGCGAGAAGGCGATTGCGCTCGGCCAACGCGACGTCATGACCAGTCTGAATGTGGCGAAAGCCGGCGTCGCCTCGGGTAAACTCAGCGACGCGGCGCTCGACGCCATCGTGGGAGCGGCCGAAGCGATCAAGGCCGAAAGCAATCCGGGCCGCTCGCCCACCTTGAGCGAGGAGGATTGGAAAAAGGAACTCGACGCCGCCACCGCACAGGCGAACGACTGGCGCGCTTACATGGCATACGCCTTCTTTCAGCTCATTCCGCGCGAGCCGGACGGCACGAAACGTCTCCCGTGGCTCGATAAGTTCGCCGCAGCCTACCCCGACAGCGCGAAATCCGGCCAACTTGACTTTCAGTATTTCCTTGCCTACAAGTTGAGCAACCAGCCCGCCAAGGCCATCGAGTCCGGGGAGAAAGCCGTCGCCGCCGACCCGAACAATCTGCTGGCTGCCAACCTGCTCGCCTACGATATGGCGTTTGTCAACAATAACCCCGACCGCGCGGAACAGCTGGCCCGTAAGGCCCTGGAACTTGCTACCGCTATGAAGAAACCGGAGAGCGTGACCGACGACCAATTCAAGGCGGACCAGAACAACCAGTCCGGAATGGCAAAGCTCACCATGGGTTACGCGGCCTTCGCCAAGGCATCAGCAGCCAATTCACGCAAGATTGGCCCGGCGATTGACGATTTGAAGGCCGCCGCGGACCTGTTGCCCGGCAATCCCACGTTGCAGGCGCAGGCGCTTTACCTGCTTGGCAGCGCTTATGAATTCCAATATCCGCCAAGCCATAAGCTAGCGATGGATGCGCTCACTCGGGCCGCAGCCATCCCCGGTCCGTTTCAGGCTGCTTCCCAGAAGTTGCTCGCCGACGTCAAGAAAGCGGCAGGAGTGAAGTAGCAAAGCAGCAGTCAGTCGTGGTTTGTTGGTTGTAGGTTGTATGTTTTATGTTGTGAGTCGATCAGAGAATTCGTCTGCTCTCTTCACAGGCTGTCGTTCATCATTCTTCACTCCTCATTCATCATTTCGAGACTGCGCCCCGCCTTTGCCAAAATAAATACACCGGCACGCCCACCAGCACCATCAGCGTTCCCAAGCCCGACTCCGCGGGTTTCTCAAAGAGCGTATTGACCAGGAACCACACGGAAGCCAGCACGAAGGCAATCGGAACCCAAGGATAACCCGTCACACGATAAGGGCGCGGCAGCTCCGGCAGCTTGCGCCGCAGGATGATTACGGCGTATCCGGTCAACGCGTAGAAAATCCACGCCGCGAACACCACGTAGGTAAAGAGCTCGTTGTACGTTCCCAGTACGACCAGCAGGACAGCCCAGACACACTGCACTAACAACGCTCGGTGGGGTGTGTGGTACTTCGGGTGAATTTCGGCGCACCAGCGGAAGAATTGCCCGTCCTTGGCCATGGCGTAGTAGACGCGCGGCGCGGCAAGGATACTGCCGTTCAAGCTTCCGAGCGTGGAAACGATGATGAGCAGGCTCACGAACTGCGCCCCCGCGTGGCCGAAGATGCGCACCGCGGCGTCCGCCCCGACACGCTTCGATGCGGCTACTTCCGATACAGTGAGCACGCGGTAGTAAACCAGATTGAGAGCCACGTAGAGTCCGATGACGGCGATGGTCCCAAGAATGAGGGCGCGGGGCAGGTCGCGCTGCGGATTCTTGACTTCGCCCGCCGCGAACGTGCACGTGTTCCAACCCTCGAACGCCCAGAGCACACCGACGAGCGCCACGCCGAAGGCCGCCAGGAAGCCGCTGCCACTCGGCGCGTGGATCGTCCCATGCCCAGCCGGCGTCCCGCGCACCAGAACAAAGCCGAGGAGGATCAGCACCACGATCGCGCCGACTTTGATTCCCGTCAGCAGCGATTGCACGCGCCCGCCTTCTTTCACGCCGCGATAGTTGATGATCGTGAACAGAACGATCGAGGCTGCCGCCGCGCATTGCTGGTGCCAGCGCATCAGGGGAAGAAATTCCCCCAAATACTCCGCGAAGCCAACGGCCAGCACGGAGATGCCGCCCCCTTGCGCGGCCAGGAAAAACGCCCAGCCGCAGAGAAAACTCGTGAGCGGCCCGTAGGCTTCGCGCAGATAGACGTATTGCCCGCCCGCCTGCGGCATCATCGCCGCCATTTCGGCGAAGGAGAGTGCACCGAAAAGGCTCAGGACACCGCCGATGGTCCAAACGGCCAGCGCTGTCGACGGGCTTCCTACGGCGGCGGTCACATCGGCAGGGACGAGAAAAATCGCCGTGCCAATCATGATTCCGATGGCGATCGAGGCGGTCTCCCACGCCCCCAGCGCGCGCAGAAGTTGCGGCGGCTCGGTGGGAGATGGAGCCGGTCCCGTGGACAGAGGATCAGTCATAGGTGTGTGGTAGGGCTGGAGTGCGCACCACCCCTTTGTCCCCTCCTCAACCGAGGAGAGGAGCTTAAAGCACCTCCCCCTCCTTGCTTAGGTATGCGGTAGGGCCGGAGCGCGCACCACCCCTTTATCCCCTCCTCAGCCGAGGAGGGGAGTTTAAGACGCCTCCCCTCCTTACTGACGAAGGAAGTTTTCGGCCCGGCTCCCCTCCTTGGTAAGGAGGGGGTGGGGGTGGTTGATGACGGCCAACCCTTCAGCTGACGAACACCCCCACCGTTCAACGCGCTCAATTCCCGCGCCACAATAGTGGATTAGTGCGCCCAGGTCAACGGTTGGTGTCATTCCCCTGTCGCCTTGCGCGTGGGCTATAATCGCCGCACGGAGCTCCGCGAAGGAGATGCCCATGCGCTACAACAACATTCTGGATGCGATTGGTCACACACCGCTGGTCCGATTGAATCGACTCACCCGCGGATCCAAGGCGCAGGTTTACGCCAAGTGCGATTACCTCAATCCTGGCGGCAGCGTCAAGGACCGCATCGGCGTCTCGATGATAGATCACGCCGAGCGCCGCGGCCTGCTCAAGCCGGGCGGCACGATCGTGGAAGGCACGAGCGGCAATACCGGCATGGGCCTTGCGCTGGTCGCCGCGGTGCGCGGCTACAAAGCCGTCTTCACCATAACCGACAAACAGTCGAAGGAGAAGGTGGACCTGCTCAAGGCCTTGGGGGCGGAAGTGATCGTCTGCCCCACCGCCGTCCCGCCTGACGATCCGCGCAGTTATCACTCGGTGGCGAAAAAGCTGACGCAGGACATCCCCGGTGCATACCACCCCAATCAATACGAGAACCCGACCAATCCTGAAATCCATTACCGCACCACGGGACCGGAAATCTGGGAGGACACGGAAGGCAGGATCACCCACTTCGTCGCGGGCATGGGCACGGGCGGAACGATGACCGGCGTCGGCCGCTTTCTGAAAGAGAAGAATCCCAAAATTCAAATCATCGGCGCCGACCCCGTGGGCTCAATCCTGTACGAGTTCTTCCATCATGGACGCGTCATCAAGGGCGAAACCTACAAAGTGGAAGGCATCGGCGAGGACTTCTTCCCCGCCGCGCTCGACTTCAGCGTGATTGACGACGTCATCCAGGTCAGCGACAAGGACTCGTTTCTCTGGACGCGGAGGCTGGCGCGTCAGGAAGGAATCTTCGCGGGAGGCTCGACGGGAACAGCCATAGCTGCTGCGATGCGCGTGCTGCCCACGCTCAAGGAAAACGACTTGATGGTGATTCTGATTCCGGACACCGGCCTTCGTTACCTGAGCAAGGTCTACAACACCGAGTGGATGCGCGACAACCGCTACCTGGATTCACCGGTGGCCATGACCGCGGGGGAAATTGTCGAGACCAAGGCCGACCGCGGCGCCGCACCCGCGCTGGTCACGGTAGCCCCCTCGGATACTGTCGCACAAGCCCTCGACCGAATGCGCCAGAACGATTTCTCTCAGCTCCCGGTCTTCGAGAATGGTGCACCTGCCGGAGCCCTCTACGAAGACAAGATTTTGAGCCTGGCACTGGAGGGCAAAGACCTCTCCAAGCTCGTCGTGCGCGAGGCAATGGGCGCGGCGTTTCCGGTAGTTCCTAGCACCGCGTCCATCGACCAGATTACCTCCTGCATTACGCGCGATTGCCCCGCAGTGTTCGTCGACCTCTCCGGGCGATACGAAATTCTCACCAAGTACGACCTGCTGCGGGCCATCACCCACCGGGTCGGGGCACCGGAATGATGTGCTCCCCCAGTTTCTGGGCAAGTCGAAGAAAGACGCGCCAGTTAACCGTCCCTGACAATTCCCGGAGAGTGGTCCATTCGCGGCGCATGTCTCGCTATCGACGCAGTGCGCGCAGCCTTCGCACGCCCCGCTGCACGGTAGGCGGTGCAGAGAAGGCAAATTTGACAAAGCGGCGAGTGCACCCCACAATGAATTCTTCAGGGAGAAATCATGGGTAATCCAATCAATGCGCAGGGAGCGAGGAGTCCTTTGATTCCTCATGTCAAGAGCACGGTGGCCGTGGCGAGTGGCAAGGGCGGCGTGGGGAAATCGACCGTAGCGGCGAATCTGGCCATCGCGCTCTCGAGCACCGGCGCGCAGGTCGGATTGATGGACACCGACGTCTATGGCCCCAGCGTCCCCATGCTGATGGGCGGCAACAACGTTCCGCATGTGGTCGAGGGCAAGCTCGAGCCGCCCGTCGAATACGGCGTCAAGATTATTTCCATGGCGTACTTCCTCCCCAAAGATGAGGCGGTCATCTGGCGCGGCCCGATGCTGCACAAAACCATTCAGCAATTTTTGGGCGAGGTGCGGTGGGGCGCGCTCGATTACCTGATCATGGATTTGCCGCCGGGCACGGGTGATATTCAACTGAGCCTGTCGCAGACCATTCCGCTTTCCGGCGCCGTAATCGTTTCCACGCCCCAGGACCTGGCGCTCACCGTCGCCTCCAAAGCCATCGCCATGTTTCAGAAGCTGAACGTGCCCATCCTCGGCGTGGTGGAGAACATGAGCTACTACCTCTGCCCGAAGTGCGGGCATCGCGAGGAGATTTTCGGCCACGGCGGCGCGCGCGCGGCGGCCGAAAAGCTGGGATTCCCCTTTCTCGGCGAGATTCCGCTCGATGTGAACGTCCGTGTCCAGAGCGACTGCGGCAAGCCTGTCGCGCTCGACGGCTCGACGCCCTACGGCAAGGCTTTCCAGGAAGTCGCGAACGCGGTGGCAAAGCAGGTCGACGCTGCGGGGAGCAAGGTGGACGAAGGAATTCAGATTGAGTGATTGAGCAAATCAGCGATTGAGCGAATTTGAAAAACGGTAGCCGTAGGGGCACGGCGCGCCGTGCCCCTACAAAAGAGACCCGCATGGCCCCCACTCCTAGGAAAATCAAACTCGCCGCGGGCGGTGACACGCTCACAATCGATTGGTCGGACGGACACGCGAGCGCCTATCCCTACCGCTATCTGCGCGAGAAATGTCCGTGCGCAACGTGCACGGACAAACCGCCCGACCTGCAATCCGTGGGTTCACCCTTTCCCATCCTGGGTGTCAAGCCGCTCAAGCCCGAGAGCGCCGAACTGGTTGGGCGTTACGCGGTGCAGATCCACTGGAGCGACAAGCATTCCTCGGGGATTTATTCGTTCGGGTACCTGAGGGAACTCTGCCCGTGCGAGAAGTGCAGGAGCATTGAGTGATCTGGCGATCTGGTGATTTAGCGAATTGGCGATTTGGAGAGCTGAGGGACTGCTGAATAGTATTGCCGACATCGGACACCCCGCCCTTGAGATCACTCAATCGCTAAATCGCCCAATCCTTGAATGGTTCAATCACTCCATCGCCGAATCACCAAATCGGCAATAATGGAAGCAGCCATGAAACGCGCGTGCCTCGTCGTTCTTTTCTTTTGCTTCACACCCGCCCTTGCACAGGCTCCCACCGCTACGCAGAAACCCCTGACGCAAACGCAGCTACACCAGCTTGTCGAAGCGGGCGTCGATAACGAACGCCTCGCCCAAACCGTCACCCGGCGCGGGATCGGTTTCGAACTTTCGGGCGATTTCGTAGCAGCCTTGCGGCAGCAAGGCGCGTTGCCCGTGCTACTGAAAGCGCTGGGGGAAAGAGGACTGAAAAGTGGACAGATTCCGCTCGACGAGAACCTGTTGCGCGAACTGGTAGCTGCGGGCATGGACAACCTCCTCCTGGTGAAAGCAGTTCTTGAACGCGGAATCGACTTCCGGCCCGCCGCCGATTACCTGAAGGCGCTGCAGAAAGCCGGAGCTCTCGAGCCGCTGCTCAAAGCACTGCGCGAAGTCGTGTCTAAGCCGCTCGCTAAGGACCAGGTGCTGAACCTCCTCTCCAGCGGTGTGAGCAACGACCGTGTGGCCGCGCTCGTCAACAAGCGGGGCCTCAACTTCAAGCCCACCGACGAGTACCTGGACACGCTCCGCATCGCGGGCGCCAGCGATGGTGTCGTGGATGCAGTGCGTGCAGCTAGGCGACCACCTGAATTCATTCTGCTCCACCGTCTCGAGGCGCACGGTCCCGGCATCCACCCGCTGGCGTTCAGTTCCGATGGGCGGATGCTCGCGTCGGTGGCCGGACCGTCTGCCGTAAGGCTATGGAGTGTCGCCGGCGGGACAGAAATCCGGGTAGTCGGCACGCACGATGATCTGGTCCGCTCACTGGCCTTCAGTCCCGATGGGCGTTATCTTGCTTCCGCCGGGTACGACTCCATGATCAAGATCTGGGAGGTAGAGACCGGGCGCGAGCCGCGGATCCTGCGCGGTCATGACGGCGACGTCAACGCCATCGCCGTCAGCCCGGACGGGAAGTATCTCGCGTCAGGAGGGCAGGACGGAACCGTGAAGCTCTGGGACTTGGAGATGGGGGTTGCGGTGCGAACGCTTGCAAATCGCGAGCTCGCAATCTTCGCGCTTGCTTTCAGCCCCGACGGAGCGCGCATCGCCTCGGGACGCTCGGACAACCTCATTCAGTTCTGGGACGTGCCGACGGGAAAAGATCTGGGAATCCTACGGGGGCATACCGGCGCCGTGCAAGGGGTAGCGTTTAGTCCTGACGGCGAGCGCCTTGCATCGGCAAGCTCGGACGGGACAATCAAACTCTGGGCCGTGGCCTCGGGACGTGAAACGAAAACCTTTGCGGGTAACACGATAGCGGTTTGGTGCGTTGCTTTCACGCGCGACGGGCGCTATCTTGCCTCCGGGAGCGCCGACGCCTCGCTCCGCTTATGGGAGGTGGAGACAGGTCTGGAGGTCAGCCAGTTGCTGGCCCCGAGCATTGGGACCGTGCCGACACTGGCCTTCAGCGAGGACGG
>JACQNR010000376.1 GCA_016202975.1 Acidobacteriota bacterium | reverse complement strand
TTGGTAATCTCCTCGTTCTTCTTCTTGTGGGAGAAATCTAGAACCACCGCCTCGCCAATCAAGCGACCGACGGGATAGGAGGCGGCGTCCTTCCCGTCTCGCACGTGATGAAAGGGGAATTCGATGTGCGTCCCCACATGCGTGCTCATCCGGATCTCGCCCAGAACGTACCAATCGCCTTCCTGCCGCTTATACTGGGGAAGCACGTCCTCGACGTTGGAGAGTTTGTACTCAAGCCCATACTCCTCTTCGCCGGCCACCAGCACACGGCTCAGTTCCACAATGCGTTCATATTGCAGCATGGAGATGGATAACTCCTTCGAGATTTTTTAGACAGGAATTACAAATACGCTGAGTCCGGGAACAGTTCTGGGTTCGTTAGGAATCTCAGCTTGTCGAGCTGATCGCGTAGCCCTAGATACGTGACCCCGCACTTGAGAAACGGGGCCTGCGCAAGTTCCGCCGCTTTGACGAATCGCAGCGGAATCGGTCGAGAATATCGCGGATTGAAGACAAAGCGCGGTCCGCCGTTTGCCATTTCGTAATAGACCGCCCCGCGTCGCTGTCGGAACGGCTCGTAATCGCTCTTAATTCCAGTCATTACGGCGTACGAAAATACCAGAGGGCAGTTGGCAGGATTGATCTGCAAGTGGCCGTAATCTGGCGGGATGATCACCGTTTCGCCAGCATTGACCTCTACCAGGACGGCGTCAGACACGGAATCGTACGGGGGAGCCGACTTTTGCAGCACATAGTGCGCGGTTCCATGCAGCACAGTATAAATCTCCGGCGGAGCCATTGAGCTGCCCGCGGGCCTTGGGTGGTAGTGCCCAAAGCTCTTCGCATACTCTCCGCCATAGACTCCGGGTGGGCATACGACGATCCCATAGCCGACTCCTGCCTGGTTCCAGAGCTCCTCGTCTCCGGGCAGCGAAAGCGGCACCGTAAACTGGTACAGAACCTTGTCTTCCGCCTCGAAGGGATGCGCCCAGACAGGGGCCATGTCCCACATTCTTCGTTCTGTGATGGCCGGAGTGCTGAGAGGGTGCCCAAATCGCAGATCTCCGGATTTGATGTCAACATGCACCGGCAGGCCGCACCTCGGTTCCAGATCGATCGTCATGATGAATGCCCCCTCCCCGCACGCAGCCATTTCTCCTGAGCCATGCGAATGGCGCCGAGAACTCCTGCCGTATCACCGAGCGCCGATGCCACAACTTCACACTCAGTTTGGCCTTTGAAGATCAACCAGTTTTGTTTTCGCATCGTCTCGTTTATGGTCCTCAATACCCAATGCGCCCGTTCAGCCAGCCCTCCCACCAGCACGATCTTTTCGGGCTGAAATGTGAGGACCAGGTTCGATGCCAGCCGACCAAGCAGCAGGCCGATGCGTCCCAGAATGGCAAGAGCGACGGCGTCTCCCCGTTCAGCAGCCGTGAAAATCATCGGGCTGGTCACCGCCTCAGGACGATTGTCACATAGATCCTTGATAATAGAGTCCCGCCCCGCCATCACCGCTCTTCGCCCGTGTTCGGCAATGGCAGGTCCTGTCACCAAGGCGTTGAGACAACCGGCAGCGCCGCAGCTGCACGGCCAATCATCATCAGAAACCACGCTGTGGCCGAATTCCGCAAACAGGTTGTTGGGGCCTTCGTAAGGCTTACCGTCGACAATCATCCCTGCTCCCAAGCCTGTGCCCCATGTCACCAAGGCGAAGCGCCCGCATGTTCGACCAATGCCCGCCCACACCTCTCCCCATGATGCAGCACGAGAGTCCACGTCCACTGCCACAGGGACGCCATAGCGTTCTTCTAAAGCCTTCGTCAGCGAGTGCCCGCGCAGAAAGTCGAAATCTGGACCCCAGACGATGTGGCCGCTCGTGCGACTCACGACCGCCGGCATGCAAATGCCAATGCTTGCCAGCGACGGCTTGGGCGTCTCCCCTTTGGCAAGGATATCATCAACTGCCTGATACACTTGGTGGTCCATCTGCTCCGGAGAACCCCGCTCATAGGTGCGCTTGAAATAAACCGCAGAGCCAGGGGCGAGACCGCCCGCAGCCACCCGAAGGTTGGTCTTTCCGATGTCGATACCGACATAAGTCTCCATAAACCTGATCCAGGGGCAGCTCTACCCGCCTTCACGACTGACGCCGCGTCACTAGCCCGAGTTTTTTATCAGCGGAAGTGAGAGCGTGTACTTCACAGCTTGAACCTGTGAGATTTGATTTGTTGGAACCAGTAGGCTCAAGGCTGCCGGTGCCGGCGGCCTTTAGCCGAGCGCCGAGTGGAGCCTTCGCGTGTTGTGCTCCACCCGCTACTGTTCGAACACAGTCTGTGCCTCCTTCAGCGAATGGAAGATTTCTCCATTCAGGCATTCGTCCCGCAGCTTGCCAGTGAAGCTCTCACCGTCAGTAACCGCAGGCTCCTCCCGTTGTGGGTCACGGCGCTCACAAAGTCGTAGATCCACCCCAGGTTCGCTCGCTCCGGTCGCAGCCTTACACAAGAATAGTCGTTCCGCCATAAGCGCCTTTGCGGCCTCTGTTTCTGCGGCCCATTCAGCCCTTCCCGCCGCCAGATCCGATCGACCCGATCCTTCCCGACTTGCCATCCTGCCTTCTGCAGTCGCGCCGTAATCCCCCGCTAGCCATACCGCCCGTACTGACCGGCCAACGTGATGATGGCCCGCGTCAACGCATCCTCGTCGCTGCGCAGAATCGGAACATACCGTTGTGTCCCTCCCCCTTGCCGCAGCAGCCGACAGGCATGTCGCTCGCGGAGTCCCCTACCTTTCTGCTTCCTCCTTCTCGTCTACAGAAAAAAGGCCGGTTGGGTAAGGAGCGAATACGGAGTTTCTCACCGTGGGGTACGGGCATTCCCATCCCCTGGCATCGTGCCACAGTATACGGTTGAGCACGTCCCAAGGCACGTCATCCGGAACCGCAAAGTTCATCTTCGTCGAGGCCAACGCCGCCTCATAGGAGGGTCCCTTCAAGGCGTTCGCCGGCGGGTTCACTTCGAACAGCGAGTGCTTCGGAATCACCGCTGTGTAGGGTGTGAAATCCGGGGTTGTTCGGAAGCTGTTGCGCATGTCGTTGGCGATCAAGTCAAACAAGGAGAGGGTCGGCAAACCCAGCATGAGTTCAATCGTCTTCAGAATGCTCGGATGCGAGTAGAATGTTGAATCCACCGAGCCACGACGAATGTAGGGACTGACCGCCAAAGCCACCGTGCGGTGGCCGTCCACATGATCTAGCCCGCCTATGGCGTCGTCCTCCACGACAAATATGGCCATACTCTTCCAGAAGCGCGATTTCGAAAGCCGATCGACGATTTGCCCCAGGGCAAGATCATTGTCCGCCACGGCTGCTTTAGGAGTGGAGTATTCGGGTAGTGTGCCCCCAGTGTGGTCGGAGGGAAGTTGGACGATCACAAGATTCGGCATCCGACCATCCTTTTCCCAACCGGACAGATGCTTGAGGAAGATTTGGGCGCGGACGACATCTGGCACCGCAAGGTCAAAATAGGGATAGTCCTTGGCCAGTATCTTGTTCAGCGGCGCAAGCGGAGCGACGATGTTAAATCGGCGTGAGAAGTCCGCGCCGTCCTTCCACTCGGCAAGCATTTTGCTTCGTTCTTTAAGATTCGGGGACGTGGCAGGGATGCCGACGTATTCGCCAAAAACAAGCACTGTTTTCTTACGGCCGAGGGCCGCATCCCAAATAAAGCCACTACTTGCCGGGGCGATGGGATCGGAGCCTTCAAAGGGATAGCTTCGCCCCGCATAGCCCGGCCAATAGCAATAATCGGTCTCCGCCGCCTGGGTCAACCATTGATGCCCGTCCGCACTGTTTCCTCCCGAGGCATAGAAGTTGTCGAGCACTACAAATTGCTCTGCCAGCCGATGATGGTTGGGAGTCACATCGGGTCCATAGACCAGCAGCGTGGGATCGCTATTGGCCTGAGAAAGGTCACCGAAGACCTGGTCGTATGTACGGTTTTCTTTGATGATGAAGACAACATTGTCGATTGCCGATGGGTCGCCCGCCCGGATCGGCACTGGCAGCTTTTCTTGTGGGGCGGCGGAACTCCCATTGATCGGTTGTGACTGGCTTGTGAGTCGAAGCGGCAGATGATTGTTTTCAGCGACTGCGGTTGTATACCCTGCGAGCTGTGTCGGATCGGGGACGGGAATGACTTGAATTGATGACCGGTTCGAGTCAACATATCGACGGGTTGGCCCGGGCACTGTTGCAAGTCGGTCCTCGTCGGCGGGTGCCAGGAAGCTCGGGTCGTCCTTGGCAACCCTCTCGATATCCCCAGGTGCACCCCCCGGCCCAACGCCCAAGAGGTTGGCCACCACAAGATATTCTCCGTCCGAGCTCATTCGGACGTCATTCGGATACCATGCCGTGGGAATGAGGCCCTCAATCTGGCCATCGGCCACCCGAATAACGGCCACCGCATTGATCCCGCCACAAGCAACGTAGAGGGTCTTTCCATCTCTGCTCCCGACAAGGCCGTTCGGAGCAATTCCGGATACGCTCCTTTCAAACGGCTGAATAGGAATTGTCTGGGTGACGACATTAGTTTCCGTGTTTATGACGGATACCGAGTCAGAATTACTGTTAGCAACGTAGAGCCGCGCCCGAGACTCGTCCCAATAGAGGGCGTTGGGATGCAGGCCGACCGGAATTGTCTGGGACGCCTTCATCGCCACGAGATCGACTCGCGTCACAGTGCCAGTCGACGCAATGCCGCGCTCGTCGACCACAACTTGGTCGGCGTTGGGCTTATTTCCGGTCGGCGCGGTCACATCTTGCTTGCCAGGGAGGCGCCCCCCCCAATTACTAACATAGGCTACTGTGCTCCCCCTATTTATTGCGACCCCGAAGGGAGCGATGCCTGTATTTACTGTGCCCTTTTGCTTGCCAGAAACCAGATCAATAACAGCCAGTGCGTTGTCATACGTGAGGGCCACGACTGCGTATCTCTCGCCCGCAGAATTGTTCTGGCTGGCGACAGACACCCCTCCTACTGCATTGGTTCCAAGTCTGCCCGCGACAACGGTCGCGACGCCGCCGGAAACTCGAAGGAGTTGGAGGACCGTTTCACTTTTTCCCTCGGCGCTTATGGAAAGAGAAGAACTGAGCAGCGGATCGAGCGCCACGGGATCGAGAACTAACCCCTGCATACCGGGTAACCGGTCATCCTCAACGACCTCCAACGCTTTGTTCCTTCGCCAATCCAGAATGTAGACTTTAGTCATTCGTGGCTGCACCCAGCCAGATCTGGCCGCGACGTACACCGTGTCGCTCGAAGCTCCGAACGCAACCCCGTAAACCCGCCCGTCGATCACGCTTTGCGCGCCGGCCGGCGTAATTGCTTGACGTGTAGTGACAATGCCGGGGTCAGTGACCGTCCGAGCCGTTTTCCCGGGGGTTTGCGCGATCGCCACGCTCAGCAGGGCGAGCCCAACGATGGACCTCACGCCGGTTTTCAGGGCATGAAAAATGGAAATTGTGCGCATTACCGATGCTCCCGACCAGCCCGAGTTTTTGTACCAACCGCAGTGAGAGAGTTTACATCACAGCTCGGGGCTGTAAAATTTGACTTGCTTCCACCAGGGGGTTATAGGGTGCCGGTACCGGCGGCGGATAACCAGCAACTCTTCTATTTCTCCCGACGACAAACGGAACACCCTCCCGAGTTGTCGCGTAACCAGGGTCGCTCTGGCGCAATGTTCGACCAGTTCCATGCGCTCTGCTGCTTGAAGGAGATCACTGCCCACAGTCAGCACGCCCTGACTCTCCCGGAGGAGAGTCTCGTGGGTAGCAACGTGCTGCGACACAGATTCTGCTAATTGGTTGCTACCCGGAGCCGCATAGGGCACGAAGCCAACAGGCCCCAACCATAGCACAGGTTCCGGCAGATTCAATTGGTAAAGGGGCGTACTGGCCCCGGTAAAGCCTGTGGCGGTGGGGGGATGGGCGTGGATGAGGGCTCCCACGTCTGCCCGGACTTGGTAGCCGGCCAAATGCATGGCCATTTCTGAGGTAGGACGCCACTCACCGGTCAACTTGTTGCCCTGATGTTCGGACATGATCAGGCCATTTGGGCTCAGCTTTCCGTTGTCCGCCCTGTGCCGCGTGCAAACAACGAGTCCCCCTGCTAGCCGCACGCTCATGTGGCATGCCCTGGCAACGTGATATTCGTGATCCCCTTAGGATTTGGCGGTTTCTATCATTTCTCCGCTGACGTAGTTGGGGAACTGAGCATCGCCTTTCGAAGGATTCATGCTATATTCTTAGAACTGGCTGTATTGCCACAGCCGATGATTCGGGTGGCTGACAAGCTGCGAGCTGTTCCTCAAAGATTTTGTACGGCAGCCTCCCCATGCCTGGGTGGCGAGGTCAGTGGCTGTAGGTTGTCTGTTAGCTGCCACGTAGCCTAGCCGGAATCCTGCGCTGTCGCCCCGCAGCGAAACTATTTCGTCGTGAGGAGCCGCATGTCTTCGGATCGGTTGCGCCAGCCTGACGACATCCCGTGGCTGCACGGGCTGGTGAGTCGTCGCGAAATCGTCCGCGGAGCGGCGATAGCTGCCGGGCTTCTGGCGGGAGGCAGCCATCTCAGTGAGAGTGCGCTCGCCAAGAAGAAACCCAAGGTCGAGTATCGATTTCCCAAGGGGTTTCTTTGGGGCGCAGGATGTTCGGGATTGCAGCACGAGGGGTCACCTCTAGCGGACGGCGCAAGTCAGTCCATCATGTACCGCTGGGCGCACACCCCTGGCAAGGTTCCGGAGGGCGGGACATTTGACGTCTCCGCGGATTTTTACCGGCGGTTCCGCAGCGACATCAAGCTCATGCGCGAGCTGAACCTGCAAGCTTATAACTTCGAAGTATACTGGCCTCGGATCCTGCCCGAGGGCACTGGTCGTGTGAATCAGCGCGGGCTCGATTTCTACGACAGGCTTGTGGACGAATTCCTCAAGACTGGAATCGCTCCCCTCTGCAACCTGTATGTCTTCGATCACCCCGCTGCGCTGCAGGATCGTGGCGGTTGGCTCAATCGCGACTCTGCGGAATGGTTCGCCCAATACGCATCGATCCTTTTCGATCGGCTGGGCGATCGCGTCAAGTACTGGACCACGATTTGTGAGCTCCATTTCCTCAATCACATGTCCTGCGTAGCAGGCGCACTCCCCCCCGAGCTGCGCGACTTATCCGCCAGCCTGCGCGCAAATCACCACCTCCTGTTAGGTCAGGGCCGCGCCGTCCAGGCATTCCGAGCGAGCCGCGCGAAGGGCCAAATCGGCAACCAGCATGCGGTGATTCCCGTCAAGCCGGCATCGGCCAGCGAGGAGGACGTCGCTGCCGCGGGACGGGCGAACGCCTATTTCAACCTGCTTGCCCTTGATTCGCAACTGCGAGGCATGTACCCCCAGGAGCTCATAGATTGGTACGGCGCGAAGTGGCCATCCGACATCGTTGCCCCCGGTGACATGGTCACGATCTCGACACAGATGGATTTTTTTGGCATGGACTACTACTTTAGCTGGATTGTTCAGAATGATCTGTCTAACGCCATGGGGCCCCTTAGCGCAGACCTGCAAGCGCGTGTGGTGGGCGCCAAAGGCACCGGGGATGGTCTGCGCGAAGCCCTGGCTTGGGTGCGCGAGCGGTACGGCGATCGCCCCATCCTTCTCCTCGAAATCGGATCTGCCGTCGAAGACACCGTAGACCATGGGCGGGTCAATGATTCCGCCCGCCTCGCCTACATTCGGGACCTCTTGACCGGTGCCCATCGGGCGATCAGCGACGGCGTCGATCTACGTGGAAGCTTCATTTGGTCATTCCTTGATGGTTGGGAGTTTGGCAGGGGCCTCTCCAGTCGTTACGGACTCGTCTACGTCGATTACCAGACTCAAGATAGGATCGTAAAAGACTCTGGCCGTTGGTACCGGGACATGATCGCTGCGAACAGCTTCAACCTACCTGATGAGAAATCATGAACGCCGCCCATCCCCTCATCAGAACGCCGACCCCGGTTAAGCAGCTGTTCGAAGGTCACGCGCCCGTTTCCGTTCGCCCCACACGTTACGACCCACCGTTTCGAGGCTCCATTCCCTCCAAGAGCACCGGAGCGCATGACTTGAGTACGTGGATCGCCAATAGTGTTAGCCAGCAGAACCCCACGGCGACCGTCACGCGCTGAACCAATCCGGCGATTCCGACATAACCTTCAGCTTGGGTAAAGCCCACACTTGCAAGGACGAAACCGATAGCGACCAGCGAACCGCTCACGGCCGAGTAGATTGCCCACCCCTTTTCCTCCCATCGGGCGAAGTTGCAGGCGAAAACAATGCCCGCGGCGATTAATCCTGCAAACCCGGCCAGCGAGAAAATGTCGTGGAGCATGCCGCGGAAACTGTGTTCACCAAAAGCGGGAGTCCCAGGAGGGTAGCCGCTTACCGGGTCAGTTACGAAAACACCCGCGCCGAGCAGGCCGATTGCCCACATGCCGATTAGTAGCGATCCCCAGAACGACCCTCTTCCGCGCGTTTGGAGGGCTCGGCGTACGCCGACAGCGAGGGCGAGCATTAAGAGACCAGTGATGAGAAAGTTCGCGCTTTGCGTCCAGCCTAGGTCGCCAAGAGCGAGTGAGCTGACAGGGTGGCGGAGCGGATTGTATCTGGCGCGGGTCGCCCCCTCGACAAGAAAGGCGATGACAAACAGCGGCCCGCCGACCGCACCGCACCTCAGCAGAACTTTCGTCCAGCTACGCTGGTTCGATCTGGCCTCGGGCCCGTCCAGGCCGTTTGTCATTGGCGCGTCCTCGCCGCCCTTTTGTAAGTTGTCGAGCTGGCGCATTCACAGCGCGATCTGGTGCCGACTCGTGACACTCGGGCTCGGCACATCCATATCGCTAAACGCTGCACGGCCTCGGTCAGTGGGGAAATCACAAAAATAGCGGGCAACTTCACATCAATAGTGCTTGTAATTAAGGCAGTAACCGACAGGATAGCCGGTGCTCAATGGCCGACCAGGCGAAGATATGTAGCGTAAGAGTCTTCCCATCGGGTTTGGTCCTGGGGCTGGTACTTAATGACGGTGCTTGAGCGGGGGACAACCTCTCGAATATCCTCAGCCGACTTCAGGTAGCCTCTGGCCACAGCCTGCACTAGGATGTTGCCGATTACGGTGGCCTCAACGGGTCCCGCCACGACCGGCATGCCCGTGGCATTGGACGTGAACTGGCACAGCAAAGTGTTAAGCGAGCCGCCGCCGACAATGTGCAAAACCCGGTACCGTCTTCCCATAATCTCGGAGAGTTGGTCCAGCGCGTGCCTATAGCACAACGCCAGGCTTGCCAGAATGCACCGCGTGATCGGCCCCGGCCCTTCGGGAGGCGTCTGTCCCGTTTTGATACAGAACGCCTTGATGCTCTCGACCATGTCGGCGGGTGCCAGGAAGCTCGGATCGTCGGGAGCGACAAGCGTGTCGCTGTCCGGAGCAGCTTTAGCAAGTTCGACAAGTTCCTGATACGAAAACGCACGCCCTTCCTTCTGCCACGCGGCCCGCGCCTGCTGGAGCAGCCAGAGACCCATGATGTTGCGGACTAGGAATAAGCTTTGATAGGCCAACTCGTTGCAGAAGTTGTTGGCCATCGCCGCTGCCGCCGTCACCATCTCTTTGGTCAGGCTGCCCAGACAGGACCAGGTCCCACAGCTGAGGAAGGCCCAGTCGTCACCCTGGCCGGGCACCGCCGTCACAGCCGATCCCGTGTCGTGTGAGCAAGGCGCAGCCACCATAGCATTCTTCAGACCCGTCGATTCCGCTACGGAGGTAAGCAGTTCCCCGATGATGACCCCCGGATCCACAAGCTCCGGCATGATCGAGCGCGGCAAATCAAGAACTTCGAAAACTTCATCCAGCCAGATCCCATTCCGCGTGTCGTAGAGCTGCGTGTGTATCGCATTGCTACGCTCAACACGCTTCACACCGGTCAGGAAATAGACCAGCAGGTCGGGCATCATCAAAAAAGTGCCAGCGTTCTCCAGGATAGGGCTCCGCTTCAGGCGCAATGCCAAGAGCTGGCACGCGGACGCGATCTGCCAAAGCGACACCCCCGTGCGCTGGAACAACTGCCCCAAGGGGATTCTGCGCGCTACCTCTTCCACCATCCCGGTCGTTCTCCCGTCACGGTAGTGCACGGGGTTTTGCAGCAGGGAGCCGTCTCGGGCCAGGAGACCAAAATCCAGCCCCCAAGTGTCGATGCCTATGGCATCCACGGAATCACCGAAACGGCCGGAGTAAGCTCGCATTCCCTTGAGGACATTGGCATAGATCGAAAGGACGTCCCAGTGAAGCGTGCCGCAGATCTCGACGGGCTCATTCGCGAACCGATGTATTTCCTCTAGGGAGAGCTTTCCGCCATCCAACGTACCGACAATCGCCCGGCCACTTTCCGCCCCAATATCAAAAGCGAGAAATCGGTTTCCCGGCATGTCACACCTCTCCTCCCCTCATCCTGTCAAGACGTAATTGCGTCCTGTTCGGTATGCATGCTTACCCCTGCGACCAATAATGAGCCTCAGGGGTGAGCAGCCGACACTTGCAAATAGTCATTGCACAGCCTTGCAATCAGGCTGTCTTGGCTTAGTCGAACTTCATCGGCTTGGGATGGTACTTGGGGGACAATCGCAGCCAAGGCGTGCTCGGCCGCTCGAAGGTCCCCCACTTCTCCAGGGCGCGACGTAATTCTTTGTTCTCCGGTTTCTTGGCACAATCAACGAGCGGCTCCCCGGACATCGTCGCATCGATCGCTTGTCGCCAAGCCTTTGCCCCTGCCGTATAGCCGTCCGGGTGGGCCAACATCCCACCACCTGAAGGGATGATGATGTCCGGCCCACATTCACCTACGTATATCGGGCACACACCCGGATGCGTGCCGCCGGAAGGCATAGGCCACATCGGCTTGATGTGCCCCAAGGGTGCCTGCTTGGTAGCGACCGTGCGCAATACTTCCTCCAGGGGAACCACCGGGACTGCGCCCCACAGTGTCGGAGTCAACATCAGATCGGCGCCGCACAGGCGCGCCATCTTGGCGAACACAGGCCAGGAAATCGTAGGGCGATACCCAAGCATATGGGAAGGGTGTAACATAATTGGCACGTTAATGGCCGGATCCTCGGCTAACTGACGGAAGGCGCCCAGGCCAGCCGAGTAAGTCACCAGCAGGCCGTTGCAGCCAAGTTCCACAGCCCTAGCTGCCTTGTCAAAGATGCGCCTTGGCTCGTCGGTGATGCTGAGAAGGTAAATCGGCTTCCTCCCTGTCTTGGCCTTGGCCTTTTCCAATGCGTCCATAACCGCCTTCAAGCGATCGTCGAACTTGCTGTTATAGAGATCGCTGCACATCTCGTCGTCTTTCATCATGTCCACTCCGCCCAGGGCAGTCTGGTAGCACTGGTTGGCAGTCTCCTTCGGAGTCATTCCCATCTTGGGCTTGATGATGTGAAGAATCAGAGGCCGTTCCTTTACACCTGTCAGTTCCCGTATTCCCGGTACGCCGAACTTGGGACCTTTGAAATTCGCCAGCAAGTCATCGGGGATGGCGATATCCAGCAGTCGCGTCTTGGGGGCGAGGGCCCAGATGTTGCCGGCGATGGTTAGCAGCATCATCGTCACATTGTCAATCCAGGCGTCGATTGGGAAAGCGATCTGCACCACGGCCACACGACGCGACGGATTCTCCACGGGGATTTCGTAGTAGCCCACCAGCTTACCGCTCAGCCTCTGGCGAACTTCGGGGGTTTCCTCCGCGACCCTCTCCCATGATCCTGTAGAACCCTCGATGATGATCTCTTTAATAAGCGCGAAGTGGTCGATAAAATCCCACCCCGGTATCTCGTCGTCCAGGCTATAGGTGGCGATGATGTTGTGCTTGCGATCCACGCTATCGAGGTTGTGCATAAATACGTCCGGGTCGTAAAAACGCTTATACATTGGTATTTCTCCCTTCGATCGAGTTTTTGGAATCGTTGTCCTTTCACGGTGAACTTGCTGCCCGGCTGCTCCGGCACCCGGCTCGGTGGACTGCCGCTGCCCGCGGTCGAGGAACCTCCGTTGCCCCTGGCACTCTCCGCTGGCACTTCAGTCCCCGATGGTCTTTCTCGCTGCGCCGCAGATTCGGTCGACATCGGGTCGGTAAAAGTTCTCCATCACCGGAGAAAAGGGGACGGGAATATCCGGCGAAGCCACCCGCTGGATGGGAGCGGTCAGGTAGTCCATCATCCTCTCCGAGACGGTCGCAGCAATTTCCGATCCAATGCCGCCAGTCTTGGGGCCCTCGGCGACGACCACCAGCCGCGACGTCTTACGGACCGACTCCTCGAGCAGCTCCCAGTCGAATGGCACTAAGCTCCGAGGATCGATCACTTCCGCGCTGATGCCTTCCTGAGCCAAGCGGTCCGCCGCCTGAAGGGCTAAGTGCATCATCAGGAGGGTCCCGACAATGGTCACGTCGGCACCCTCACGGCGCACGATGCCTTTCCCTATCGAAACGACGTAGTCCTCATCGGGGATGTCACTCGAAGCATCCACGGCACCGGACTCGGATCGGGCGCCCTTCGAGCCGTACAGTAACTTGTGCTCGAACATCAACACCGGGCTGTCATCACGGATTGCCGCTTTGAGCAGCCCCTTGGCGTCGTAGGCGGTGGCTGGGCAGACGATCTTGATTCCGGGTATCGTAAGAAACGTAGCTTCCAAGTTCTGGGCGTGCTGGGCCCCCCGACCTGTGGCCCCGACCGGAGCGCGCATCACCAGCGGCACCTTGATCTTGCCTCCGGACATGTAGCGGATCTTGGCTATGTGGTTCGCGACTTGGTCCATCGCGTTGAAGAGGAAGTCGCCGTATTGCACATCCGCCACGGGACGCAACCCCATAATCGCCGCCCCTAGGGCCACTCCAAAAAGCCCATTCTCGGAGATCGGGGTATCGATAACTCTTTCGCGAGCCACTTTTTCCAAGCCGAGAGTGACGGTAAAGGCCCCGCCCCAACCGCCCCGTATACCAATGTCCTCGCCTATGCAGAAGACTCGTTCATCGCGAATCATTTCTTCGCGAAGCGCCTCCCGCAGGGCTTCTGCGATAGTCATTTGAGCCATTGCCGCTCTCTATTCGTTATGCAAAGACATCGTCGAGCGCGTCTTCCGGCTTTGGGTCCGGCGCTGCCTTTGCTGATTCCACCGCGTCCTCAATCTCTGCGTCGACCGCAAGATGAATCTCGTCCAACTGGGCCTGCGTAGCCAGCCCCTCCGCAAGAAGGCGCTCGGCAAAGCGCCTGATCGGCTCCCTCTGCAAGGCCTCCTTGCGCTCTTCCTCCGGCTGGTAGTTACACGGGTCGCGCCTCGAGTGCCCTGTGATACGGTACGTCACCGCGTCAATCAAAGTAGGGCCGCCGCCGTCTCGCGCCCGCGTGACCGCCTCGTGGGCCGTTTCATAGACCGCGAGCACGTCATTGCCGTCGATGGTCACGCCCGGGATTCCGTATCCCCCCGCACGATCTGAAAGCTTCTTCAGCTTGACGGCCTGCGAGACGGGGGTGGACGCAGCGTACAGGTTGTTCTCGATCACGTAAACGACAGGCAGCGACCAGATGGCACCCATATTGACGCCCTCATGAAAGGCACCTTCGTTCACGCCACCGTCCCCCGTAAAGCACACTGCAACGCGGGGCTCTTTCCGGAGTCGAAAGGCAAGAGCGATGCCCGTAGCAATGGGCACGCCACCGCCTACAATAGCGATGGCCGGCAGCATCCCCCTCTCCAAGTCTCCCATGTGCATTGAACCGCCCTTGCCTCGGCAGCACCCATCAGCCTTGCCAAAGAGCTCGTGCATCATCGACTCAACGGTCAGCCCGCGGGCGATAGCTTGGCCGTGAGGCCGATGCGTACCTGTGATAACATCGCCCTCCTTTAGGGCAGCGCACACGCCGACTGGGACCGCCTCCTGTCCCTGAGACTGATGAATGGTCCCGGGCATGACGCCTTCCAGGAACAGGTACTTCACGCGCTCTTCGAACTGTCGAATCAGCACCATCTTTCGATAGAGTGCGAGCGAAAACTTGGAACTATAAGTCACCAATCACTCCCTCTACGGTGTCAGTTGAACTCGCCCATCTCGATGATCTCTTTGACCTTGGCAACGAACTGGGCTGCGGTCCGGCCGTTTATGTAGCGGTGGTCCGCCGAGAGGTTCACCGTTACCAGCGGCTTGACCGCCACGCGCCCTTCGACAATCACCGCCTTTTCGCGCACAGCGCCGACAGCGAGAATGGCGCTTTGGCCTGGGAAGATGATTGCTTCGAATGATTCGATGGGGTACATCCCAAGATTGCTCAGGCTCATCGAAGCATCGGTCATGGCGTCGGCCTTGAACGAGCCGGCCTTCGCCTGGGACAGCAAGTCGTCGATTTCAGCCTGGATCTCCAATAAGTTCTTGTGGTCCGCGCCGTGGACTACCGGCAGAAACAGCTCGTTCTCAAACCCGATAGCCATCGCAATGCTGATCCTCTGCGGGTAGACCAGCCGCTCCCCAACGAGCCTGGCTGCCATGAGCGGCATCACCTTCATCGCACTGGCCATCGCCTTGAGAAATATCGCATCGTAGCCTAGCCGTGAGCCGCGAGCCTCTGCCTGCGACCGCAAGTTCTGAACAGCCATCATGTCGATTGAGGCCACGATGCGCAGATGCGGAACCTCCTGGATGCTCTTTAGCACGACGCGCGCCACGGCAGCCTGACGGCGAGTGAGTCCCTCCACCGCGCCGGCCACGCCGCCTGCAGGGATCACAGCAGGTTCAATGGGTACGCCAGCGGGGAGGGTTGCCGTAGGCGCCGGTCGCGCCTCGGCCCCAGACTTGGCCGCAGCCAGCACGTCCTCCCGGGTAATCATCCCGCCAGCTCCAGTGCCTTTCATTTTGGAGAGGTCTACGTTGAGTTTCTCTGCAAGGTTAAGAACCACACGTGAGACGCGCTGCGTAGCACGAGGGGATTGCGCACCGGAAGCAGGCGCCGCAGCTACCGGCGCCCCAGTCTCCAGTTTCGGTTCCGTCACTTCTTCACCCGGTTTGCCGACGTAAGCGACGATGGTTCCGCTGGACACGGTCGTCCCCTCTGAAACAAGTTTTCTCAGGAGAATTCCGGTGGCGATGGATTCCAGTTCCATCTCGGCTTTATCTGTCTCGATATCAGCTAACACATCGCCCCGCTTTACGCTGGCGCCTTCCGGGAACCGCCACTTGACGATCTTCACTTCGTCAACGGCGGTCCCCAGGTCCGGCATTTTGACTGGTACAGCCACTTGCTGTCTCC
>JACQNR010000367.1 GCA_016202975.1 Acidobacteriota bacterium | reverse complement strand
GGTAGTCGCACGGGGCCCGTCCTCATGACCCACGTGCGGATCAAATCCAATTTCGGGAACTCGGCATGCCCACCCGTCATGGCGGAGCAAGCCGCATGCCAAGGCAGCCCTGTCCGCATTGAGGTGAATGGTAAGGGTCTTTCCATCAATTCTGACACTGCAGTCCGTTATTCTGACGCCGTTCTCCCAGAGGGTCGAAACCAAATCCCCAAGGACGCCCGGAGCATCGTGGCAACTGATTACAAGCCAAGAGTCTTCCATTATCTCACCGCCTGTCTTCCTGACGTCCCATTCCGGAGCGTCTCCAAAAATGGTTTCTGATATCGTTCGCGCCAGCATGTCGATTACCTCCCCAACGGCTGCCCGCTCACCGCCCAACGATTCAAGAGTTCTCACCGCCACCGTGCAATACGTGCCTCTTCAGACACTCTCCTCCCAGCTTGCGGGCTATCTCGGAGGGGCTGGCGGGATCCTTTACATAATCAACAGCACCTGCCTGCAAGACATCAGCATCCAGTTCCCGTTCGTCTCCGCGAGTGACAACCAGGACGGGAGGGGCAGGCTGCAGCTTGCGGGAATGCTCCAGCAGGAAGCGACACTGGGAGGCGCCTTTTGTCTCGTCCAAGACGACCAAATCAAACACCAGCAGGCGCAGGCGGGATAATGCCGCTTCGTGCGTGGACACAATCATGGTTGTGAAACCCAGGGCGTGAAGAGCGCGGCGGTAGTAGTCGATAAACTGCCTGTCGTGGCCGACAATGAGCCCGTACTGTTCCCCGCCGACCTGTGCCGGGCTCGGTCTCACAATTTTCTGAATCCCAGTTCTCATCCGCATTCCCTCAATCTTGGCTCCGTTAGCAAACAAACTCAGCATCTAGGGGTAATCAACGTTACGCAACCGCCCGCACTTGCTGGGCCCCGTTTGTGTTTCCGGCGTTATTCACCGACCCCTTCAAGATTTGGACCAAGGCCTCGACCTCAAAAGG
The DNA here is from genome assembly GCA_016202975.1 of Acidobacteriota bacterium. Taxonomy (GTDB): domain Bacteria; phylum Acidobacteriota; class Terriglobia; order UBA7540; family UBA7540; genus JACQNR01. The sequence goes on along the minus strand of JACQNR010000367.1, from coordinate 1,528 downwards.
CGGAATGGTACGGTCGAAAGTGCCCCCCTCCGTTCCGGCCGCGAAGAGGCTTTGGTCCGTCAGCGCACCGATGACCACCACGCACGGTGGGGACGGTTCGGATAAGGACAGAGCATCAATGGACAGGCCCGCTGCAAGCCTCGCCTCTCGCAGCACGACCTTGGGTTTGGCGTGATCCAGCAGTCGGGCCCGGTCCTCGCAAGTCTCTGCGCCCCAGGTTTCCATCTGGTCTCCCTGCAGCACTAGATTTACTGGGCTGGCCTCACTCATTGGATCGTAAACGACGATGGCGAAATCCGTTTTTGGCGCCATGGCACTCCCTTCCCATTCCAGCCGAGCACATTCGAATGGGTACGCTAACCACTCGAGCAACTCGAACGATCACTTTGCACGACCCCAAAAGGGGGGAAAAAGCCAGCCAAAAACTTAATTAACTCGTCGCACAGGCAGGAACTTGGTCACTCCTTCGCGAAAGGGCATCAGTTAGCGCACAGCGAACCACGTGGTTCAGGCCTCGCGCCTCGAAGGGAGCCAGGATGAAGTCAAACGCTCCGGCCTCCATCACCTTGATATAGAGCCCCATATCAACGCTGTCCGATACAACAATGACGTTTGTGGCCACTTCGGCCTTTTCTCCGCACCGCACCACATCGGCCCAAGTCCCGTCGGGCAACTGCGTATCGGTGAAGATGAGATGAGGCTCGGTTGCCTTGATGAGGTGCTGGGCCTCCTGACATGTCCGCGCCCGGCCAGCTGAGAGCGATCGGTCGTTCAGGGCGCACTTCAACCTATCCAGGAGGGGTGATTCGTCGTAAACCAGTAGGGCAGAAACATGTTGTGTCATGGTTCCTCCTCCCTGTACGCAATATCAGTTGTGCTTGAACCCGCCGCTCACATCAGAAGATTAAACCCGGGCAGGGCTTCTTTTCCCCAACTTCCTCCTTGACCCGGCAGTCCCACCTTGGGCCGGCACCGTCCTCCCCAAGGGCGGCGCCGGCCCCTACCTTCGACTAAGCCCCTACTGTTTACTAATGTATGCTTTATGGACTTGGGGCTTCCAGAGGTCAATCGGGCGAATCCCCTATTCACACGGTTTATATGCCTTATTAAATTAGTAAACGATTCGTCGGCGACGATGGGGAGAAGTCATCCAGTACAACTGAGGATTCAAAGAGCCAAAGGGAGCCTATTTCCCTCGAAATGTCCCCTGCGGGTACAACAGTAAGTATCCCACGGCAAAGCCGGGGGCTTTAAGATGGCCGGCCCCTCCAAAGGGCCACATCACAACCGGCCGGAGGCGCAGCGACCGAAAGCAGGCACAAGGCCCCTCACCCGCCCTCGTCCCTCGGGCACCCTCTCCCAGCGGGCGAGGGCCGGGGTCCGCCTTCTGACTCCCGCCCTCTGCTTGGGGAGTCTGTGTGATAACTAGGTTTTCCACTGGGTGCCATTATTTGTCTAGGGCCTTAACTACTGTAGAATCAGTGAAACATAGTTTCGCGAACCCTGTGGAAATCGCATTTTCTCGAGT